>NZ_JAVRHI010000209.1:0-20631 GCF_034105845.1 Streptomyces sp. CRN 30
GTGCTGCGGCGGGTGCGGGAGACGGATCTGGCGGCGTACGCGCATCAGGACGTGCCGTTCGAGCGGTTGGTGGAGGAGCTGAACCCGGCGCGGTCGCTGTCGCGCAACCCGCTGTTCCAGGTGATGCTGGCCCTGCAGAACGTGCCCGAGGCCGAGTGGGAACTCCCCGGCCTGCGGGTCGCGCCCCTGCCTCCGGTCGCCGAGCCCCCTGCCCGTTTCGACCTGTCCTTCTCCCTGGCGGAGCGGCGGGGCGCCGATGGTTCGCCGGGTGGTCTGGGCGGCGGGATCCTCTACGCGGCGGACCTGTTCGACGCGGCGACCGTACGGTCCCTCGGCAACCGCCTCGTGCGGGTGTTGGAGCAGGTCGCGGCCGACCCGGAGGTACGGCTCAGCGAGATCGACGTACTCGACGCCGATGAGCGGGCGTTGGTGGTGGGGGAGTGGAACGACACCGGGCGTTCCGTGGGTTCCCGTATGGTGCCGGCGTCGGTGGCGGAGTGGGCGGTGCGTGCGCCGGAGAGTGCCGCGGTGCGGTGTGGTGCGGTGGAGGTGTCGTACGGGGAGCTGGAGGCGCGGGCGAATCGGCTGGCCCGCCACCTCCGTCGGCACGGTGTCGGCGTCGAGACGCGGGTGGGGCTGAAGCTCGCGCGGGGTGTCGACATGATCGTGGCGATTCTGGGGGTGTGGCGTGCCGGGGCGGCGTACGTGCCGCTGGACCCGGAGTATCCGGCGGACCGGCTGGCGTTCATGACGGCCGACAGTGGCGCGGCGCTGGTGATCGACGAGGAGTGGCTGGCCGATGCGGCCGAGGAGATCGCGACAGCGGAGATGACGGCTGAGTCCGCCGGTCCGCTCGACGAGGCCCTGGACCCTGATCGTCTGGCGTACGTGATCTATACGTCGGGTTCGACGGGCCGGCCGAAGGGTGTGGCGGTCGCGCACGGTGGGCTGGCGAACCTGGTGGCGGCGATGGGTCCGGTGCTGGGTGCGGGCCCGGGTGAGGTGACGTTGCAGTTCGCGTCGTTCAGTTTCGACGCGTCCGTGCTGGATGTGGCGGTGACCCTTGCGCACGGCGGGACGTTGGCGATCGCGGCCAGTGAGGAGCGTACGGATCCGGAGGCGTTGGCGGCGATGGTCCGCGGTGCCGGGGTGAGTGTGGCGAGTGTGGTGCCGTCCCTGCTGGGTGTGCTGGACCCGCAGTCCGTCCCGGGCATCCACACCTGGGTGCTGGGCGCCGAGCGGCTCAACGCCGACCTGGCGGCACGGTGGCGGGGACAGGCGGCCGTGTGGAACACGTACGGCCCCACCGAGGCCACGGTGATGGCCACGGCCGTCGCGATCGCGGAGGACGTCACCCCGGAGAGCGCACCGCCGTCCATCGGCCGCCCTCTGCGCAATTGCCGGGTGTTCGTACTGGACGAGTTCCTGCGTCCGGCGCCGGTCGGGGCGGTGGGCGAGGTCTACCTGGCCGGTCCCGGTCTGGCGCGTGGCTATCTGGGGCGCGCGGATCTGACGGCGGAGCGGTTCGTGGCGTGCCCGTTCCTGCCCGCCCAGCGCATGTACCGGACCGGTGACCTGGCCCGCTGGTCGGGCGACGGGCTGCTGCACTTCGCCGGACGGGCCGACGAGCAGGTCAAGATCCGCGGGTTCCGTATCGAACTCGGCGAGGTCGAGTCCGTGGTCGCCGCCCACCCGGACGTCGCCCAGGCGGCGGTCCTCGTCCGGGAGGACCGGCCCGGCGATCCCCGGATCGTGGCGTACACCGTCCCCGCCGACGGGGTCGACGGGACCGACGGGGCCGGCGGACTGGACACCGGTGCGCTGCGGGCGTTCGCCGCCGAGCGGCTGCCCGAGTACATGGTCCCGGCCACCGTGCTGGTCCTGGACGAACTGCCGCTCACCCCCAACGGCAAGCTGCGCACATCCGCCCTGCCCGCGCCGGACTACGCCGACCTCGTCTCGGCCAAGGCGGCGCAGGGAGAACTCCAGGAGACCCTGTGCGCGCTGTTCGCCGAGGTGCTCGGCCTGGAACGGATCGGTCCCGACGACAACTTCTTCGACCTGGGTGGGAACTCCGCCCTCGCGATGCGACTGGCGGGACGCATCCGCACCGAACTGGGCGCCGAACTGAGCATCCGGCACTTCTTCGGCTCCTCCACGCCCGTCGGCGTGGAGCGGCTGCTGGGCGCCAAGCTGCGCCCGCCGCTGCGGGCGGTGGAGCAGCGCCCCGACGACCTCCCCGCCTCGGTGCGCCAGCAGTGGATCCGGCGCTCCGAACAGGAGACGGGCCGGAGTTCCGCCGGGCTCCTCCCCGCCGCTCTGCGACTCGACGGCGAGCTGGACGTGTCCGCGCTCCGCGCGGCGCTGGGAGACCTCGTGGACCGGCACGAACTGCTGCGCACCCGGTTCGCCGAGACCGACGACGGGCGGCTCCTCCAGCGGGTGTCGGCGGCCGGTGACCCGGCCGTCGCCCCAGAGCTGACGGTGGTGCCGACCACCGCGGAGGAGCTTGCCGGGCACCTCGACGTGCTCGTCCGGCGGAGCTTCGACCTGACCCGTGAGACGTCCTGGGCGCCGTACCTGCTGACGCTCTCCGCCACCGAGCACGTACTGCTCCTGGTGATCCACCCGATCGCCGCGGACGAGTCCTCCGTCAACCTGCTCGTCCGCGACCTGGCCGCCGCCTACGGAGCACGACGCGAGGGGCGGATCTCCGAACGGGCGCCCCTGCCCGTCCAGTTCGCCGACTACGCCCTGTGGGAGGGAGAACTGCTCAAGGGCGAGCAGCAGACGGACAGCCTCGTCGCCGACCAGGTGGAGTACTGGAAGGCCACCTGGGCCGACGCGCCCCCGCACACCCCGCTGCCCGCGGACCGGCTCCGGCCGTCGTCGCCGGCCCGGACCACCGCCTCCGTGCCGGTGCGCGTCCCGGCGGAGACACACGCCAGGCTGATGGATGCGACGGAGGCCGCCGACGCGACCTCCTTCACGGCCGTACACGCCGCCCTGGCCCTGCTGCTGTCCCGCCTCGCCGCCGGCACGGACCTGGTGATCGGCACCGTGCTGCCCAGGCCGGACGGGGAGGAGAGCCTGGAAGGAGTGGTGGGGCCGCTGTCCGGGCTGCTCGCGCTGCGCCTCGACACCTTCGGCAACCCCACCTTCCGTACCCTGGTCGAGCGGGCCCGCGAGGTGTACCAGGAGGCCCTGCGGAACCAGGACGTGCCGTTCGAACGGCTGGTGGAGCTGGTCTCCCCGGAGACCTCCCCGGCCCACCACCCTGTCTTCCAGGTGCTGCTCGACGTCCGCGACGACATCGCCGAGAAGTGGGAGGACGCGGAGCTGCCGGGACTCGCGACCACCCGGCTGGCGCTGCCGCCGGCGGACTCCGCGCTCGACCTGCGCCTCACCCTCACCGAGAGCTTCGAGGACTACGGCGACCCGGACGGCATCGTCGGCACGCTCGACTACGCCACCGAACTGTTCGACGAAACCACCGCCGCTGCGTTCGCCCGCCGGCTGGTGCGCGTACTGGAACAGGTGGCCGACGACCCGGAACTCCGGGTCGGTGAGATCGAGGTGCTGCTCGACGAGGCCGAGCGGCGGCAGGCGATCGGCGTGGGCGCGGAGGACGAGAGGCGCCAGACGTCCGCCGAGCGCACCGTGGTCGAACTGCTCGCCGGACATGCCGCGCTGACCCCCGGGACCGTCGCCGTGTCCTGCGGGCCCCACGGGCCGGAACCGGTCACCTTCGGTGGCCTGGAAACCGCCGCCGCCGCGCTGGCGGGGCGGCTCGCGGCGGTCGGTGTGGGGCACGAGGACACCGTGGCGGTCGCGCTGCCCATGAGTACGGATCTGGTCATCGCGTTGCTCGGAGTGCTCAAGGCGGGGGCGGCCTGCCGGGTCACCGACACCGCGCGGACACCGGCCGACGTGCTCGCGGCCCCGGGCGGCGGCGGACGGAGGCTCGCGGCCGTCATCGCCCGCACCGGCACCGTCGAGAATGCCGGGGCGGGCGGGGACGCCGGGGCGGCCGGGCACGACCGGACGGCCGGGACGGTCGGGACCACCGGGACCCTCGGAGTCCTGGGCGCCGAGGGCGCCGAAGGCCTCGGCCTGTGGCTGCCGGCCGACGGACCAGCGACCCCACCGCAGCCCGCCGACACCGCGACGACCCCACCGCGGTCCGGCCGCACGACGATTCCACCGCTGCCCGCCCACGCGGCCCTGGTCCTCCCCGCCACGAAGCCGGACCCGAGCGCCACGGGCGCGGGCACGGGCGCGCACACGGGTACGAGTCCCGCCGACGCGGAGACCGTCGTCATCGAGCACCGCGCGCTGGCCCGCCGGGCCCTGGACCACCGGCGGAACCTCCCCCGGGACGCGGAACCCGCCGGGACCGCCGGAGTCGCCGGGACCCTGCTGGACACCCGGATGCCCGTCGCCGACCTGCTGATCCCGCTGCTCACGGCGCTCGGCGCCGGAGACAGCGTCCGCCTGGGCGTGCCGGGAGCGACCGGCGACGTGCCCGTGACGACCGGTGCGGAGACGGCCCGACGTCTGGTCACCACGCGGGCCCTGCTGCCGACCCTGCCGGACCCGTCCGCCGCCGAGGTGGTCATGGTCGGCGACGGGGGACCGGAGCCGGCCAACGGCGCCGGACGGTGGCGCGCCGACCACCCGCGTCCGGCACTGGTCGCAGCCCGCGGCACGGCGGAGACCGGCGGCGCCTGGCTGGGACACCGCACCCCACCGGGCGAGGCCCTCCCGGCGGTCCTCGACAGCGGCACCCCGGTCGGTGCCGCCCGCGCCTACCTCCTGGACTACTTCCTGCGCCCCGTCCCCCCGGGCACCCCCGGCGAGGTGTACGTGGCCGGTCACGGGCTCGCCCGCGGCTACGCCGACGCCCCCGGCACGACCGGCAGCCGCTTCGTCGCCAGCCCCTTCGGCCGCGGCGGCGAGCGGATGTTCCGCACCGGCCGGTGGGCGCGGCGCGACGCCGACGGACGGCTGCACCTCCAGCCAGGCACCCCCGGACGCCGGATGCGGGACGGCGTGCTGCGCCGCACGGTCCGCAACTCCGAGGACCTCGGCGTACTGCTGCCGCTGCGGCCCGAGGGCAGCCGCCGCCCGCTGTTCTGCCTGCACCACGGCACCGGACTGAGCTGGAGCTACGCCACCCTGCTGCCGTATCTCCCGGCGGACCTGCCGGTGTACGGGGTGCAGGCGCGCGGGCTCGGCGGCCCCGAGCCGCTGCCCCGGTCCATCGACGAGATGGCGGCGGACTACATCGAGCAGATCCGGAGCGTCCAGCCGGAGGGCCCCTACCGGCTGCTCGGCTGGTCGCTCGGCGGGGTGGTCGCCCAGGCCGTCGCCTGCCGCCTCCAGGACGAGGGGCAGCGGGTGGATCTGCTGGCACTGCTCGACGCGTACCCGCTGCGCGACGTCGGTGAGATCGCCGCCGGGGACGAGTCCGTTCTCGGCCCCGACGACGGCCGGGCCACCTGGGGCGAGAACGACGCCGGCAAGGACGGCCGGGCCATGGAGGTGCGCGGGCCACTGCTGGAGAACATGCGGGAGGTCATCAAGAACACGGTCGGTCTCATCCGGGACCACCGGCCGGCCGTCTACCGCGGTGACCTGCTGGTGTTCGTGGCGACCGAACGGAAGAACGAGACGCTCCTGGCGACCGAGGCGATCGCGAGCTGGCGGCCGTACGTCGCCGGGGACATCGAGACGCACGAGGTCACCGCCGCCCACGAGGACATGCTCGAACCGGCCCACCGGCCCGTCATCGGCCGCGTCCTCGACCGGAAGATCCGCACCGCGACGCCGAGCACCGCGACGCCGAGCACCGCTACGACCGGCACCGCTACGACCCGCACCGCGACGACCCGCGCAGCCGCGCACGAAGGGGGCAGTGCATGACCGAGGACACGCGAACGGGCAGGGGCAGGAACCGCGACAGGAAGGCGGACATCATCCCCCACCACCTCAGGGAGGGGATGGACCCGCCGCCCGGTCTCGGCCGGATGAGCGCCGAGACACCACTGGTGGCGGAGACCGGACCGGGGCTGATCGACTGGGTCGCCACCGGCCGCGAGGAGGTACGGGCGGTCCTGGGTGACGCGGACCGGTTCAGCACCCGGCCGCCCGCCGACACCGAGGAGGAGTCCCGCCTCATCACCCAGATCGGCAACCCGCTGATGTACGACCCGCCGGAACACACCCGGCTGCGGAAGCTGCTGGCGCCGGAGTTCACCCTGCGCCGTATGCGCCGCATCGAAGGACAGGTCGAGCGGATCATCGAGGACCGGCTGGACGTCATGGAGCGGGCCGGGCGGCCGGCCGACCTCATGCGGCACTTCGCGTGGCCCATCCCCGGGCTGGTCGGCTGCACGCTGCTCGGCATCCCCCGCGACGACCAGGCGGAACTCGCCCGGCACCTCGATCTCAGCCGGCGCGACAACCGGGGCTGGCAGGCCCGCCGCACCTCGGCCAAGACCTTCGACAACTACCTCGCCCGCTACGTCGCCGCCCGCCGCCGCGACCCCGGTGACGACCTGGTGAGCATGCTGGTCCGGGAACACGGTACGGACGTCTCCGACAAGGAACTGGTCGGCCTGGCCGCCTCCGTCATGGCCGCCGGCATCGAGAACATGGTCGGCATGCTGGGCCTGGGCGTCCTGGCGCTCCTCGACCACCCCGACCAGCTCGCCCTGCTGCGCGACCGCCCCGAACTGATGGGGCAGGCGGTCGAGGAACTGCTGCGGTACGTCACCGTCGTCGCGGTCGCCTCGCCGCGCACCGCCCTGACCGAGGTGACCGTCGGCGACCACGTGATCGAACCCGGCCAGGTCGTGTCCTGCTCGCTGCTGGCGGTCAACCGGGGCCGGCCGCCCGGCGCACCCCCGGACCGCCTCGACATCCGGCGGGAGGGCACCACGCACGTGGCCTTCGGGCACGGCATCCACTACTGCGCGGGCGCGGCCCTGGCCCGCATGGAGCTGCGGATCGCGTTCGCCGGGGTGCTGCGCCGCTTCCCCGGGCTCCGGCTGGCCGTCCCGCGCGGCGAACTGCGCTTCCGCCCGCCGTGGATGGCCACCTTCGGCATCGAGAACCTGCCCGTCACCTGGTAGCAGCCGCCACCGGACCCCGCCCCAGCCCATCCCACACCACCTCACACCACCCCACCTCACCTCACCGCACAGAGAGGCCAGGCATGCCGCAGCCGCCGGACCTTCCCCCGCACCTGCGCCGCGACGGGCTGGACCCGTTGCCCGAGCTGACCCGGATGAGCAACGAGACACCCGTGTGCCCCGACCCCGGGGCCGCGGACTGGCTGGCCACCGGACGCGCCGAGGCTCGGGCGGTCCTCGGGGACGCGGACCGCTTCACCGCCCGGCCACCCGATCTGGAGCGGGCGATCTCCCGGGGCGCCAGGGAAGAGGGGAATCTGCTGCATTACGATCCCCCGGAACACACCCGGCTGCGTAAATTGATCGCGCCGGAATTCACCCTGCGCCGCATGCGCAGAATGGAACCGATCGTCGAGCGAATCGTGACGGAACGGCTGGACGTGCTGGCCGCGGCGGGACCACCGGCCGATCTCATGCGGCATTTCGGCTGGCCCGTCCCGGGACTGGTCATCTGCGCCCTGCTCGGCATTCCCCGCGACGACCTCGCCGACCTGGGCAGAATGCTCGACGTACGGGCGCCCAGCCGTATGGACGCGCATTCCACCGGCCGTATCCGTAAACGGGTGGCGGCGCAGAAGGCGTTCGCCTCCTACATGAGCAGAACCGTCGCGCGGAAACGCGCGGACCCCGGCGAGGACATGCTCGGCATGCTGATCCGGGAGCACGGTGACGACGTCACCGACGCGGAACTGGCCGGGGTCTGCGCCTCGTTCATGGCGGCCGGGCTGGAGGGCTCGGCGCAGATGCTGGGACTGGGCCTCCTCGCCCTGCTCCGCCATCCCGGCCAGCTGGACCTGCTGCGCGCCGATCCCGCGCTGCTGCCGCGGGCGGTGGAGGAACTGCTGCGGTACGTGTCGGTGGTCTCCACGGCGTCGCCGCGCACCGCGCTGACGGACGTGACCGTCGGCGGGCAGGAGATCAGGAAGGGCCAGGTCGTCTCCTGCTCGCTGCTCGCGGTCAACCGCACCCGGCCGGCGGGCAGTCCGCCGGACACCCTGGACATCACCCGGGAGGACACCGCCCACGTGGCCTTCGGACACGGCATCCACTACTGCGTCGGGGCCGCGCTCGCCCGCGTCCAACTGCGGCTGAGCTTCGCGGCGCTGCTGGCCCGCTTCCCCGGCCTGCGGCTCGCCGTACCCGCCGGTGAACTGCGCTTCCGTCAGTTCGCCGTCCAGTACGGGGTGGAGGAACTGCCCGTCGCCTGGTGAACGGTGCCGCGCTCCACCGCCGTCAGCGTACGGCGGAGGCACAGTCGTACAGCGTCTCCTCACCGGCCCCGGCCCCGGCCCCGGCCCCGGACGCCGGGTGGGCGCCGTAGACCGCCGGATCGACGACGGCGCAGGCGGACTTCACCCAGGCGTCGATCCGTGCGACCGAGCTGCCCGGCGCCGGTTCGCTCGCCTGGCCGCCCCCGGTGCCGCTCATGGTCCCGTCGTGGGTGCCGATCAGGGCGAACCGCAGGCGGCCGGCGCGGACCAGGTCGCGGTACTCGGCGAGGCTCACGATGTCCGCGCCCGCGGTGAAGCCGCCGAGGGGGAGGACCGGCAGGGCCTCGGCGTAGATGTACCGCGACGCCGCCTCCCAGCTGTTGGCGGAGAAGGTGTACTCGGCACCGCGGTTGTGGCGCCGGACGTAGTCGACGAGTTTCCTCTGGTCGGCGCTGAGACTGTCGAGCACGGCGGGACCCTGGGCGGTGGAGGCCGCCGTACGGCCGCCGAGCGTATTGCTCTTGACCGGGCCCTCGTCGCCGCCTTCGGACGTTCCGCCGCCTCCGGACGTGTCGCCGCCCCCCGGCGCGCCGACGGGTTTGAGCGGGGGCCCGGCGTAGGCGTCGAACGCCGAGCCGCCGTACCGCGGGTCCAGCACGCTCGCCGACCAGGTGACCGGCGCGACGAGGAAGGCGACGCACCCGCTCGCCAGGCCGACGAGGCCCACCCGCCGGACCGTGCGGCGGGAGACTCCCGTGGGCAGGGCGGTGTGGACGAGGGCACCGCAGGCCACCACGGAGGCGACGAGGACCAGCGGGACCAGCCACGGCGCGAACTCCGTGTACTCGGCGGCGATGTGCAGGGTCCACATCTCCTGGACGACGACCACGGCGGGCAGCAGCCAGGCCCGGGGCCCGCCGCGCGCCGCCCGGTGGGTGCGCCACAGGACCGTCGCTCCGGCGGCGGCCAGCGCGGCCAGCGGCGGTGCGAGCAGGGCGACGTAAGCGGTGTGCGGGATGCTCAGCGCGCTGAGCACGACCCCTGAGGTGGCCAGCCAGCCGCCCCACATCAGATAGCCGGCGCGCCGCCGGTCGGTGCGTGCCGCTCCGCGGTGCCGTACCAGGCCGACGGCCAGGGCGGTCAGCGCGAGCGGATACAGCCAGCCGACCTGGGTGGTGAAGCGAGGGCCGAACAGCTTGGTCCAGCCACCCGAACCGGGAAGGACCGCGAGGGCGGGAGAGGACTGTGCGGAGGACTGGGTGGAGGACTGGGTGGAGGACTGCGCGGTGGGCTGGGAGGAGGACTGCTCGGGGGACCGCGCGGAGGACTGCGCTGAGGTCCGTGCCTCCTCGTTTGCTCGCGCTCCGTCGCGCGGTTCCTCGGACGCCCCGCCGGAGGGAGCCGGCGTGGTGCCCTGCGGGGACGGGGTCCGGACGGAGCCCGGGACGAGGCCCTCGTGGAAACGGTCGAACCCGTTGTAGCCGAAGACCATGGCGAAGGCGCTGTTGTCGGTCGAGCCGTCCGCGTAGGGACGGGAGTCCTCCGGCGTGAACGTCATCAGCGCCACCCACGACAGGGACACCGCGAGCAGCACGCCGCCCGCCGCCGCCAGCTGCCCGAGCCGGCGCCGCAGCCCGTGCGGGGCGGCGACGAGGTAGGCGACGGCGAGCGCCGGAACGATGATCCACGCCTGCATCATCTTGGCCTGGAAGCCGAGCCCGATCCACAGGCCGCTCAGCAGCAGCGGGCCGGGACGGCCCGTCAGGACCGCCTTCTGGTACTGGTCGGCCGCCAGCACCAGGCACATGGTGAGCGAGCAGTCCAGGAGCGCGTGCCCGAACATCGAGGCAGCCACCGGCGTCACCGTCAGCAGCCCGGCCGCGATCAGTCCGGCCGCCGCACCCTGCCAGCGCCGCACCACCCGGTACAGGACCAGCACGGAGACCACGCCCTCGACGCACTGCGGCAGGGTCAGCGCCCAGTCGTGGAAGCCGAACAGCCGGGCCGACAGCGCCTGCGGCCACAGGAAGCCGCCGATCTTGTCGAGGGTGACGGTGGCGGCCGGGTCGAAGGACGTGAACAGGAACGCCTTCCAGCTCTCCGACATGCTCCGCGCGGCCACCGAGTAGTAGGGGGCCAGACCGCTCCCGGTGATGTTCCAGGTGTACAGCAGCGCGGCGATCGCGGCGACGGCCACGAGCGCCGGCCGGGCCCAGCCGGGCTGGTCCGGGGGAGAGCGCCAGAACGTCGCCCGGCGCCGCCGCGGCGGTGCCGACGGCTCACCGGGAACGGCGGTCGTACCGGGCGCCAGGGTCGAAAGTCCCGAGGGCATATCGGACTTCCTTTCGTCGTCCGGATAAAAGGAGTTTCCGTGCGTTGCCGAGCGTTGCCGTGCGTTGCCGAGCGAACGGACTTACCGTGTCAGGACATCGGGTCACAGGGTGGTCACACGTTCCGCCCGGTAATTCGATTCGGGCCGCCGGGGGAATTCTGTGTCCGTCGTGTGACCGCGGTCCACGTAGGACTGTGGCCATGTCCAACACACGCAAGCGCCTCAAAGCGCACCTTCTCCTCGCCGCGTCCGCTCTTCTCGTCATGAGCGCCGCCGTGGGATGTTCCGATTCCAGTGCCGCGGAGGACGAGGACGAGGGGTCGACCGCGGCCGCCGCGGGCTCGGGGTACCAGCAGGCTCTGGACTACGCCCAGTGCATGCGGGACAACGGGGTCGAGGACTACCAGGACCCCGAGCAGGGCGGCGACGGCAGGGTGCTCATCAACCCCGGCAACGCCGACGACCCGGACTCCCAGGCGGCCCAGGAGGCCTGCCGGGACAAGATGCCGCAGGGCGTCGGGCAGGACGCCAGGGGCGGCGACGTCGACTCGGCGAAGGTCCAGGCCTGGGCCGCGTGCATGCGGGAGAACGGCGTGCCCAAGTTCCCCGACCCGGAGGTCGAGGGCGGCCAGATCAAAATCAACATCGACGCGCTGGGGATGGACCCCAGCGACGCGCGGATGCAGAAGGCGTCCGCCGCCTGCCAGGACAAGTCCCCGGGCGGCTCGCTCATCTTCGAGGTCGGCGAATGACCGCCCCCGACGAGACCCACGAGCGGGACTCCGCCGCACCCGGTGGCGACCCGCCCGGCACCCTCGACCTGCGCACACCGGGCACCGTGGCCACCGAATCGGAAGCGGCCGCCGGGGCCACCGGGGCCACCGGACCCGGGACGGGCGTGGTGGCCACCGGACCGGAGCGGGGCACCGTGGCCACCGGACCGGAGACGGGCGCCGAGGTGCGGACCGCGGGCGGGGGCCACGGACCGGCGGCGCCCGACGAGGAGACCCCGGCCGACGGCCGGCGGCGGCGACCGGTGCGGACCTCCCTGATCGTGCTCGTCGCGATCGTGGTGGCGGCCGCGGCGGGACTCGCCGCCAGCGGAGCGCTGGGCGGCAGCGACGACGACGGCGCGGCACAGGCCCCCACCGGCCCGTCGGCCACGGCGAAGGTGAAGCGCACCACGCTCACCGACTCCGAGACCGTGTCCGGCAGCATCGGCTACGGACCGGCCACCACCGTGCAGGCCGTCGACGGCGGCGGCTCCGGCCAGGGCACCGCGGGCGGTGACGGCGGCTCCGCCATCCTGACCTGGATACCCGAGGCCGGCGACACCGTCGAGCGCGGCGACAACGTCTACAGCGTCAACCAGCGCCGGACCCCGCTGCTCTACGGGGACATCCCGTTCTACCGCACCCTGCGCTCCGGGGACTCGGGCAGCGACGTCAAGATCCTCGAAGCGAACCTCAAGGCACTCGGCTACGACGGCTTCACCGCCGACTCCACGTACAACGACGCGACGGCCGCCGCTGTCCGGCAGTGGCAGGACGACCTGAACCGCGAGGAGACCGGCGCCGTCGAGCCGGGTGACGCCGTGGTCGCCGAAGGCGCCAGGAAGGTCTCCGAGGTGACGGCCTCGACGGGCGCCGCGCCCAGCGGCCCCCTGCTGAGCTGGACCGCCACCGAGCGCGTCGTCACCGTCGACCTCGAAGCCCAGTACGAGGACCTCGTCGAGGCCGGCACCGCGGCGGAGATCACGCTCCCCGACGGCGGCACCGTCCAGGGGAAGGTCACCGATGTCGGCGCGCCCTCCAACGTCTCCGACGACCCCTCCGGCGACGCCGGCGGCGGGGGAGCCGACAGCGACCAGGAAGCCACCCTGCCGGTGCGGCTGAAGGTCGAGGACCAGAAGGGGCTCGGCGACTACCAGGCCGCCTCCGTGGACGTGACCCTGGAGTCGGAGAGCCGCAAGAACGTGCTGGCGGTCCCCGTCAACGCCCTCGTGGCCCGCGACGGCGGCGGCTACGCCCTGGAAGTGGTGAAGCCCTCCGCGCCGCACGGCGTCGAGTACGTGCCGGTCGAGCTCGGCCTCTTCGCCGACAGCCTCGTGGAGGTCTCCGGAGCCGGCATCTCCGAGGGAACCGTCGTAGGGGTGGCGAAGTGACCGTCTCCTCCCATCCGGTCGTGGACCTGGCCGAGGTGTCCAAGTCCTACGGCGACCTGACCGCCCTGCGCTCCGCCGACCTGGTCGTGCACCGCGGTGAACTGCTCGCCGTTGTCGGACCGTCCGGCTCCGGCAAGTCCACGATGCTCAACATCATGGGCACGCTCGACCGGCCCTCGGCAGGCCGGGTGCGCATCGCCGGCCACGACGTCGACCGGCTGCGCGACCGCGACCTGTCGGCCCTGCGGGCGGCCACGATCGGCTTCGTCTTCCAGCAGTTCCACCTGGCACCCGGCGTCCCGGCGCTGGACAGCGTCGCCGACGGGCTGCTCTACAGCGGCCGCGGCCGCGCCGAGCGGCGCGCGCTGGCCGAACGCGCGCTGCGCCGCGTCGGACTCGGCCGCCGCCTCTACCACGAACCGCACCAGCTCTCCGGCGGCGAGAAGCAGCGCGTGGCCATCGCCCGCGCCGTGCTCGGCGATCCGCCGCTGCTCCTGGCGGACGAGCCCACCGGCGCGTTGGACTCCCGCTCCGGAGCCGTGGTGATGGAGCTGCTGCACGAGCTGCACGAGGCCGGGACGACGGTCGTCGTCATCACCCACGACCGGGACATCGCGGCCTCGCTGCCCCGCGAGGTCCGCCTCAAGGACGGGCGGATCGAACACGATTCGGCCCTCGGCGACGCGCCGGCCGGGGAACTCGTCACCGCGGAGAGGGGCGCGCGATGAGCCTGACGACCCCCGGCCGGGAGACCGGCGGGGAGACCGGCGAGACCGGCCGGGCCCCCTGGCGGGACCTCCCCCCGCCACCGCGGCCCAAGGCGGCCCGGATGGGACCCGCGGACGTGGTCCGGGTCGGTGGTTCGGGACTGCGGGCCCGGCCGATGCGGGTGTTCCTGTCGGCCCTCGGGATCGCCATCGGCATCGCCGCGATGGTCGGCGTGGTCGGCATCTCCACGTCCTCCACCAACGACCTCAACGAGCGGCTCGCCGCGCTCGGCACCAACCTCCTGACCGTCACGCCCGGCGAGTCCTTCGACGGCGGCGAGGCCCACCTGCCGACCACGTCGCTCGCGATGATCGGCGACATCCCCGAGGTCGAGACGGTCTCCGCCCTCGGCAAGACGTCCGCCAAGGTCTACCGCAACGACCACGTGCCGGCGACGCGGTCCGGGGGACTGCGGGTCACCGCGGCCCGCAGCGACCTGCTGGAGTCGATCGGCGCCGAACTCACCGACGGCACCTGGCTCAACGCGGCGAACAGCCGGTACCCGGCCGTCGTCCTCGGCTCCCACGCCGCCGAACAGCTCGGCGTCCACTACGCGGGGCCCGAGGTGAAGGTGTGGCTCGGCGGCCGCTGGTTCACGGTGGTCGGCCTGCTCGCGCCCAACGAACTCCTGCCCGACCTGGACAGCAACGCGATGGTCGGCTGGGCCGAGGCGGAGCAGGACCTGGGCTTCGACGGCTATCCGACCTCCGTCTACACCCGGGTGGAGGAGTCCGCGGTCAACTCGGTGCAGGCGAAGCTCGGCGCCACCGCCAACCCGGAGTTCCCCAACGAGGTCGACGTCTCCCGGCCCTCCGACGTGCTGGCGGCCAAGGAGGCCACCGACGACACCCTCAGCGGTCTGCTGCTGGGACTCGGCGGTGTCTCCCTGCTCGTCGGCGGTGTCGGCGTGGCCAACACGATGGTCATCTCCGTGCTCGAACGGCGCTCCGAGATCGGCCTGCGCCGCGCGCTCGGCGCGACCCGCGGGCAGATCCGTACGCAGTTCCTCGCCGAGGCGCTGCTGCTGTCCGCCCTCGGCGGTATCGGCGGGGTGCTGCTCGGCATCGGTGTCACCATCGGCTACGCGAGCTACCAGGGCATCGGCACGGTCGTGCCGGTCTGGGCCATGGCGGGCGGCATCGGCGCCACCCTGGTCATCGGTGGCCTCGCCGGGTTCTATCCGGCCCTGCGGGCCGCCCGGCTGCCCCCGACCGAGGCACTGGCCACGTCGTGACCCCACCCGGAACCGCGGTGCCCCCGCTGCCCGCCCCCGTGCGGTGGGGGCACCGTGCCACCGGACGCCCGGGACGGGGCAGGACCCGACGGGACGGTGTGCGTACGCACGCTCACGCGACAGTTCCGGTGAGTCACTCGGCCCAGTACGCGGCCCGCACCTCCCCCTCCGCGAACTCGCCGCGCGGCAGCCGCAGTCCGAGGGACATCTCCAGGGCGTGGAAGTACAGCTGGAACTCGCCGGTCAGTTCGGGATGGTCCAGCTCGGCGCGGCGCACGGCCCGGTTGAGGAAGTCCAGCTCGCCGCCGCGCAGGTAGGGGGCCCGGCCGCGGTCGTACCAGATCAGCTCCAGGATGCCCCAGTCGTCGTCGACACGGCGGCCGTCCCGCACGTAGTCGAAGGTGTAGATGGCCTTCGCGGAGGTGGCGCTCAGCCACACGGACTCCTCGATCCCGAGCGCCGCGTACGCCTCCTTGTCGGCGAAGGACCCCGGCGGTGAGTCGTGGTGCAGCAGGTACGTCCATCCGCCCGCCTGCCCGAAGCAGCAGCTCTGCCACTGGCGGTCCCAGTGGGCGCGGCCGTCGTCCTCGGCGAGCAGGTCCTTCAGCCGGGTGCCGGCCGCGACCTGCGCGGGATCGGCGCCGTACGACAGGGCCAGCCGCTCGGGGTCGACGGTCCGGCCGGGTCCGGCGCGGAAGAAGGCGAGGTGCGTGTACGGGCTCTGCTCGCGCCAGGTACCGGCTATCCAGGCGAGCCCCTCCAACGGGTCCCGTCCGCAACGCTCGATGCTCCCCGGATCGTCCAGGCCGCCGCCGCGGAACCGTCGGCCCCACGCCGGGTCGATGCGGTCCAGCGTGCCGGCGACCTCTTCGGGGGTGCCGCCGCGCCGCCGCACCGCGGCCTCCGCGATCAGGTAGAGCACCTGCTCCAGGTCGCGGGTGACGAAAAGCTCCCGGTAGGGACCGTGCCGGCCGCGCACCGTGCCGTCCTCGTCCAGCACCAGGCACAGACCGCCCTCCTCCGTCTCCTCCGTACGGTCGGTCCACTCGTCCGACGCCTCCTCCGAGGCGGCCAGATACGGCAGTCCGACGCCGTGGAGCAGGGGATGCCGTGCGGCGGTCCGCTGCCAGGCTTCCGTCAGGGTCCGCTCGGTGATCTTCATGGCGTCAGCATAGGAAGAGGCACTGACAAGCGGCCGTCACCAGGGGAGCGGTGCCGGATCAGGGGCCGTCCGGCGCCGGGCCCGGACGGTGGTGATGGTTGACGATGTTCCCGCCCTGGACCACGTACGCCTGCCCGTTGTCCCGGACGACGACGTCCTGCACCCAGCGCGGCTCACGGTTCCCGGCGGGTGCTACCTCGTCGATCAGCGCCCGCAGCTCCGCGGCCGCGGCCGGGTCGCGGCGCAGCAGCGCGCGCAGTTCCAGCTGCCACAGCGGGAGGAGCGTCTGCCGCACCTGGTCCTGGTCGCCGTCCTCCGCCTCCGCCACCAGACGGGCGTTGCCGTCGAGCTGCCCCTCGATCGCCTGCCGCCGGTCCTCGCCGCCGTGGCGCCGGAACAGCTCCGCCACCCGGGCGCGGGCGACCAGCCAGGAGTCGGTGGCCATCGCCCCCACCACCGCCGTACCGCCGGCCATCACGAGTTCCTCCAGCACGAATGCCTCCTCACGCGGGCCCCGTTGACGTCGTGCGCTCCGTGCGCCGCGTCCCGCACCGACGACCGTAGAACATCCGCCGCGCGTACGGGGCCGTACGGACGGTGAAGGGCCGTACGGCCTCTGGGCGCCGGCACCGCCGAGGAGCACGCTGTCCTTCGGGCCGACCGTCGTCGCGGACCGTACTCGCAAGGGGCACACCATGCCGCACGACGCCGGGTGGGCAGGCGGTGCACGGCGTGGCCGACGACTGGCTGCGCAAGCTCTGACGGAGACGGGAGAGGGGAGAGACGATGCCGGTCACCGCGCTGGTTGTTTACGGGACGGCCAACGGCTCCACCGGGGAGATCGCCGAGGCCGTCGCCCGGACCCTGCGGGAACACGGCGTCACGGCCGAGGCGCTGCCCGCCCCATCGGTGCGCGACGTCACGCCGTACGACGCCGTGGTCGTCGGCGGCGCGCTCTACGCCGGCCGCTGGCACAAGGACGCCCGGCGCTTCGTACGCCGGAACCGGCGTGCCCTGGCCGTCCGGCCGGTCTGGTTCTTCAGCAGCGGGCCGCTGGACACCTCGGCCGCCGAACGGGACGTCCCGCCCGTGCCCGGCGTCCGGCGGGACATGGCGTACCTCGACGTCGTCGGACACGTCACCTTCGGCGGCTGTCTGCGGGAGGGCGCGCGGGGCCGGCTGGCCCGCATGATCCTCCGCCACGGCAGGGGCGGCGACTTCCGCGACTTCCTCACGATCGAGGCGTGGGCCGCGGACCTCGCCAAGCAGGTCGCGGCCGGCGCGGCCGGCCGGCCGCAGCACGGCACCTAGACCGCGCGCACCGGCCGCAGCACGGCTCGTGGACCGCGCGCACCGGCCAAGCGCGCCGGGCCGAGGAGTGGCGAGGGTTCCTCTCGGGTGCCGCCGCCGACGGGCCCGCCGCGCGTACGGGCCCGCCGTGCGTACGGGCCCGCCGTGCGACCGGACCCGCGTCCGGTGATCGCGCGCCGCGCCCGGTCGGCGCCGGATGCGCGGCGGACACGTACCCGACCACTCAGAACCATTGGCATGACCATTACGTAAAGTGACTGCCTGGTGGAAAGGTTGAAGAACGCGCGGATGGGGGCATGACGTCCTCACGTATCAGTTTTCCGGCCACGGACGTCGACCGCGTCCGTAGGCTTGGCACAGCTTCGCCACCCCTGCCCCCGGTGGCCTGAATCGTCGTCTCCGCTCTCCGGTCCGCGTGAGGGACCAGGTGCGACAGGGGGATACCGCCGTGCAGCAGGGGACAGCATGGCCTGTCGGACACATTGTGATCCGCGAGGTCCACGGCATGACAGTGATCCAGTTCGCCGGTGAGATAGACATCGCCGCCGGTATCGAGATACGGCCGCGGCTGGACGCCGCCACTTCCGCCGCCGAACAGACCGTGGTGGTCGATCTGACACCGGTGGAGTTCTTCGACTGCTCCGGCCTGCGCCTGCTGTGCCGGGCCGACGAACGGGTCAGGGAACGCGGCGGCCGGCTGCTGCTGGTCTGCCCGCACCCGCTGATCCGCAGACTGCTGCGGGCGTGCGGTCTGCTCGGCTGGTTCTCGCCGCTGCGGACCCTGGAGGAGGCGCTCGTGCTGGGTTCAATAGAAGCCACCGGCTGACCCCCGGGGCTCCGGCACCCGGCACGAGCGGGCGAGGGCGGCACCGCCGGCCGCGGCGCGGAACCTCCGCCACCGGGCACGCAGCGTGATGGAGCGACGCGCGGCCCGTCCGCCCGGAGCGGACGGTCAGCCCGCCAGGGTCCACCGCTGGGCCCGGCTGCCGTTGCATTCGTAGATCTGCAGCCGGGTCCGGTCGGCGGAGGAACCCGCCGGGTCGTCCAGGCAGCGCCCGGACCGCGGGTTGACCAGCGAGGAGTCCGGACCGGGCACCCACCGCTGGGCGTCGGTGCCGTTGCACCGCCAGAGCTGGACCTTCGTGCGGTCGGCGGTCGCGCCGCCGCTGACGTCCAGGCAGCCGCCCAGCGCGCGCAGGGTGCCGCCCGCGCCGGGCGCGTACGTCCACTTCTGGGCGCCGGTGCCGTTGCAGCCGTAGAGCTGCACGGCGGTGCCGTCGGCGGTGCCGGAGCCGGCGACGTCCACGCACTTGCCCGGGACGCCGGAGCGTATCTCGGAGGTGCGCAGCTGCCCGGAGGCCGCGAGCGCGGACTCCACCAGCCCGGCGGCGGCCTTCATACCGGCCTCGTTGGGGTGGTACGTGGAGCGTCCGGAGGCCGGCCGGTACGACTCGACCCAGGGGGCGGCCGAGCAGGCGTCGTGCCCCCGGCTGGCGGCCGCGAGGTCGACCAGGGCCGCGCCGGCGGCGGTCGCCGCGTCGGCGGTGGCGGCGGCGAGACGCGAGGCGATGCTCCGTTCGAACGCCGCCTGGTCGGCGGTGAGCGGAACGTCGGCGCAGACACCCGAGTCCGGCAGGATCGTGAAGTAGCTGACCAGGTAGACGCGTGCCTGCGGGGCCGCGGCGCGCACGGCGGTCACCACACTCTCCAGCCGGTCGGTGAGGACGCCGAAGGTCTCGTCGATCGCGCCCCGGTCCACGGTGCGGCAGCCCGAACCGCCGCCGGTCAGGCAGGAGTACGCGTTGATGCTGCCGAGGTAGTCCACGTCGTTGCCGCCGATGGTGATCGTGACGACGCGCGCCGCGTCGGTCACGGCCTGGAGCTGCGGCGGCTGTTCGGACTGCTTCTCGGTCAGCAGATGCGCGGTCGTCGCTCCGCTGCACGAGACGTCCGTGAGGTTCGCGCCGATGTCCCGGGCGACGAGAGCGGGATAGTTGACGTCGGACCGTCCGCAGTACACGGCGCCGCCGCTGGACTGCACCGGCGGGATGCCGGGCCCGGCGGCGAACGAACTCCCCAGTGCGACGTAGTCCAGCCCGGACGTCGCCGTGGCCCGCACGTCGGCCGCACCCGCCGGTGGCGCGGCCGGCACCACCGCCAGCGCGGCGGCGAGCGCCCCCACCGCCGAAGCGGCGCGCACTCCCCGTGCCATCCGTGCCATCCCTGTTCTCAGACGTCGGCCCGGCATCGAACACCTCCTCCACGGGGTGCGCGGCCACACGGCGGCCGCGCACCTCGCTCGCTGGCAACGTTGTCAGCGGCAACCTAGCCGGGCGCGTGGACACAGCCAAGAGCCCCGACAGGCAACAACCCGAGTTTCCGGCCCGGTCGGCGCGCGGCCGGATCGCGCGGTTGCCGATGGCAAGAACCGTTTTCGTCCAGCCCGGTGTTCCGTAGATATATGCGGAGTAATCTGCGCGGCACAGAGCTGACCGTCTGTGAAAGCCGATCGGCCCCCTGGCACGGGGAGGGGCACGTGGTGGAGTACGGGATGTCCGTCGAGGACCTGCTCGACGGCGAGGAGACGGGCCGCGCCTGGGCGGTGCGGTGTGTGGCGGCGCTGGGCCTGGACGGGATCGCGGTGTCGCTGCGGGACGGGTTGGAGCTGGTCTGGTACAGCGACGACACCAGCGCGTGGCTCGACGACATCCAGTTCGTCCTCGGGGAGGGTCCCGGGGCGAGCGTGGACCCGGCCGACGCGCCGCTCCAGGTCGCCGACCTCGACGCGCACCTCGGCCCGGCGGCGCTGCGGTGGCCGCGGTTCACCGCCGAGGCGCGGACGGCCGGGGTCCGCGCGGTGTTCGTGTGGCCGCTGGGAACGGAAGGGCTCCGTTTCGGGACGTTCTCCGGGTACCGGGCCACGCCCGGATCGCTGACGCCCCGGCAGGCCGCGGACGGACACCTGGTGGCCGAGGCGATGGCCCTGAGGATTCTCGCCTGGCGGCCGGACAACGAGAGTTCCTTCGACGAACCGCGGACCGCGGGCACGATCGGCCTGCACCGGGCGGAGGTGCACCAGGCCGTCGGGGCGCTCAGCTACCAGCTCGGCGTCCCGCTGGAGGAGGCGCGGGCCCACCTGCGGGCCCAGGCGCTGGCGTCCGCCGCGTCGCTGCCCGAGACCGCCCGCGCGGTGCTCAGGGAACTGCGGACCTGACCCGCCCGGCCGGCGGGACGCCCGTCGCCGCAGGCCGGG
>NZ_JAVRHI010000210.1:0-46913 GCF_034105845.1 Streptomyces sp. CRN 30
GGTCGACTTCAGCTCCAGGATCTCGCCCTTCGCCTCGACCGTGATCTTCTTGCCGAGGTCGCCCTGCGCGACGGCCGTCGAGACAGCGGCGATGTTCCGCACCTGATAGGTGAGGTTGTCCGCCATGAAGTTGACGTTGTCGGTGAGGTCTTTCCACACTCCGCTGACGCCGCGTACCTGCGCCCGGCCGCCGAGGTTGCCCTCGGTGCCGACCTCGCGGGCGACCCTGGTCACCTCGTCGGCGAAGGCGGAGAGCTGGTCGACCATGGTGTTGATGGTCGACTTCAGCTCCAGGATCTCGCCCTGCGCGTCGACGGTGATCTTCTGGCTCAGGTCGCCGTTGGCGACGGCCGTGGTCACCTGTGCGATGTTGCGCACCTGGGAGGTGAGATTCGACGCCATGAAGTTGACGTTGTCGGTGAGGTCCTTCCACACCCCGCTGACGCCGCGCACCTGCGCCTGACCGCCCAGCTGCCCCTTCGTACCCACCTCGCGGGCGACCCTGGTCACCTCGTCGGCGAAGGCGGAGAGCTGGTCGACCATCGTGTTGACGGTCAGCTTCAGCTCCAGCAGCTCACCGGTCGCCTCCACGGTGACCGTGCGGGTCAGGTCGCCCTGCGCCACCGCCGTCGTCACCGCCGCGATGTCCCGCACCTGCGCGGTCAGCCGGGACGCCATCGTGTTGACCGCCTCGGTCACGTCCCGCCAGCTGCCCGACAGGCCCCTGACCTGCGCCCGGCCGCCGAGCCGCCCCTCCGTGCCGACCTCCCGTGCCACCCGCGTCACCTCGCCGGTGAACCGCGACAACTGGTCGACCATCGTGTTCACGGCCCGGCCCAGATGGCGCAGGTCGCCCCGCAGCTGCCGGGTTCCGTCGTGCAGATCGACCCGCTGCGTCAGGTCGCCGCCGGCCACCGCGTCCAGCACGCGCGTGGCGTTCGCCGCCGGTGCGACCAGGGCGTCCAGGAGCTGGTTGACGTCGCTGACACGCGACATCCAGCAGCCCTGTCCCGGACTGGCCGACAGCCGCTCGTCCAGCCGGCCGTGCCGCATCAGCTCCCGTCCGACCCGCTGCACCTCCTCGTTGAAGTGCAGGTTCCGGTCCATGATCTGGTTGTAGACGGCGGTCAGCTCCGCGACAATGCCATGGCCGGCGTCCGGGATCTTGGTGACGTTGCCGTCGCGCGTGGCGATCATCGCGGCGAGCAGGGGGCGGAGTTCGGATACGCAGAGCCGGTCGTCCCCCGGACCGTCAGGGCGCACAGATGTAGCACGGTTCTCACTCATGGCGGCCCACTTCGGTAACTCGACGCTTATGGGCGGGGCCAGTCTGTCACTCTGTCGGCATCGACTGCGGCGTATTCGTACGAACTGCCCGGGGAGCTGTCCATGGGGGCCATTCCGACGCAACGGGAGACCGTCTCCCGTGCCACAGGTGCGCCCGTGTACCTGTCGGAGACGACCGCGCAGGCGCACGCGAGCCTGCCCGGGGGTTCCCTCGCGCCGGGCGCCGCCCGCGCGCTGGTCCGTGTCGCGCTCGCCGACTGGACGGAACTCGGCCTGCCCGGCACGGAGTACCTGACCGACCGGCACGCCGACGACGCGCTGCTGGTCATCAGCGAACTCGTCACCAACGCGGTCGTGCACGCCGGTACGGACGTCGGGGTGCACTTCCGGCTGGAGCCGTCGGGCACGCTGGTCGTCGAGATCTCCGACCACCATCCGGCGCGCGCCCCGCGCGGCAGTGACGCGGAGTCGTCGACGGAGACGCCGGAGTACGGCCGCGGGCTGCGGCTGGTCGCCGCGCTCTCCGACGCGTGGGGCATCACGTACCGCACCGGCACCAAGACCGTCTGGGCGAGCCTCCCGGCGGACGGCGACGCGATCGCCGTCGCCGAGCAGATCGAGGCGTACGCGGAGGAGCGCGCGCTGGAGCGGGGGCTACGGGCGGCGGAGATCCTGGCGCCGGGACCGACGTCGCTGCCGGGGGCGGTTGTGACACCGGGGGTGAGCGATACGCCGGGGGCGCCTGGTACGCCGGGGGCGCCTGGTACGGCGGAGGCGGTTGCGCGATCAGGGACGTCTGGTTCGACGGGGGCCCCGGAGAATCCAGAGGTCCCGGAGGTCCCGGAGGTCCCAGAGATCCCTGGGGCCCCTGGTGTCCCAGCAACCTCGGGTTCTCCGACCGCTGCGGAGTCACCGGAGCCGCCGGAGTCACCGGAGCCGCCGGGTGCTCCGCAGTCCCGGGGACCTGCGGTCGTCGTGCCGGGCGCCCCGGGAACGCGAGCCCCGCAAGCGGATACCCAGGGAGCCCCGGAGCCCCGGGGAATCCCGGCAACGGAAGCCCCGCAGACCTCGCAGCCCCCGGAGCCCCCGCAGACCCCAGAGACCCCGGAAACCCCGGTGACCACCGCACCCCCCGCCGCACCGGGGCAGGTGCCGCCAGTCGGGGCGGCGACCCGGGAGCCGCACGGCGTGGCGGACCCGGAACGGTCGCGGGCCCAGCGCGGCGGCGGCCCGCAGTGGCAGCACGAGGACGCCCCGAAGGAGGGCACCGCCCGCTCCGCCCGCGACCACCAATGGCTCGGCCGCGGGGCGCTCTCCTTCCTAGCCGAGGCGTCCGACCTGCTCGCCGGCCAGCTCGACGAGGACAAGATCGCCTCCCTCGCCGGACAGCTCGTCGTGCCCCGGCTCGCCGACTGGTGCGCGGTCTGGCTGGAGGACGAGTCCCTGGGCCGCGCCGACTGGGGCGACGGCATCACCTCCGTCGGCTCCCGCCTCGCCCGCGTCTGGCACGGCAGCGAGACCCGTATCGAGGAACTGCGCCGGGCTCTGGAGAAGGACCCGCCGCGCCCGCCGGACCAGTGGCACTCCGGGCCGGTCGAACACCCCTGGCCGGGCGACGCGCTCGGCCCCCGCGCCGCCTGGGGCGCGGCCCTCGCCTACCCGCTCGTCGCGGGCGGCCGCCCCCTCGGCACCCTGGTCATCGGCCGGGCCGCCACCGAACGCTTCCCCGACGAGATCACCGGCCTCGTCGAGGACCTCGGCCGCCGGGTCGCGCTCGCCATCGGCACCGCCCGCCAGTACGCCCGCCAGGCCACCATCAGCGCCGTCCTCCAGCGCGGCCTGCTGCCCGGTGCTGTCGCCGACATCCCCGGGATGCGCAGCGCCCTCGTCTACGAACCCCGCGACAAGGGCGGCCCGAGCGGCGACTTCTACGACCTCTTCCCGGCCGGCGACGGCCGCTGGTGCTTCGCCGTCGGCGACGTCCAGGGCAAGGGCCCCGAGGCCGCCGTCGTCATCGGGCTGGCCCGGCCCTGGATCCGGCTGCTCGCCCGCGAGGGCTACGGCGTCGCCGACGTCCTGGACCGCCTCAACCAGCTCCTCCTCGACGACGCCACCGAGGCCGCGGACGCCGCCGCGAAGGCGCTGGTCGTCTCCGGGGGACAGCCGGTTGCCCCGGGCGACGGCCCGCAGACGAGGTTCCTGTCGCTGCTCTACGGGGAGCTGGCGCCCTTCGACGGGGGCGTCCGCTGCACCCTCGCCTCCGCCGGACACCCGCTGCCGCTGCTGCTCGACCCCGACGGCGGGGTCCGCGCGGTCGCCGGCTCCCAGACCCTTCTCGGCGTCATCGAGGACGAGACGTATCTCAGCGAGAGCTTCGACCTGCCGGCCGGCCACAGCCTGCTGTGCGTCACGGACGGCGTCACCGAGCGGCGCGACGGCTCCCGTCTGTTCGATGACGACGACGGCCTCGCCACCGCGCTCGCCGGCTGCGCGGGCCTGGACGCCCAGCTGATCGCCGAGCGCATCAGACGGCTGGTCCACGAGTTCGGCCCCCGTCCCCCGGAGGACGACCTGGCCCTGCTGGTCCTCCAGGCCGAGTAGGCCCAGTAGGTCGAGTAAGCCCAGTAGGCCGAGTAGGCCGAGCAGCGGCCTCGCCGTCAGGCAGGACGGGCCGTACGGGCCGTACGGGCCGGACGGGCAACGCCCGCGGTGCGGGACAATGGAGCCCATGCCCTCCGCACTCCCCGACGGCGAGCCCGTCCCCGCCGACGGCGCCCTGCCCGCCTCCGCGCTCGCCGGGGCCGCGCACCGCCCCCTCGGCTTCTACCTGCACGTCCCGTACTGCGCGACCCGCTGCGGCTACTGCGACTTCAACACCTACACCGCCACCGAGCTGCGCGGCTCCGGCGGTGTCCTCGCCTCCCGCGACAACTACGCCGAGACCCTCGTCGACGAGGTCCGCCTCGCCCGCAAGGTCCTCGGTGACGACCCCCGCGAGGTCCGCACGGTCTTCGTCGGCGGCGGTACGCCCACGCTGCTGGCCGCCGACGACCTCGTACGGATGCTGGGGGCGATCCGGGACGAGTTCGGCCTCGCCCCCGACGCCGAGGTGACGACGGAGGCCAACCCCGAGTCCGTCGACCCGGCGTACCTCGCCACGCTCCGCGCGGGCGGCTTCAACCGGATCTCCTTCGGCATGCAGAGCGCCAGACAGCACGTGCTGAAGATCCTCGACCGCACGCACACCCCGGGCCGGCCCGAGGCATGCGTCGCGGAGGCGCGCGCGGCCGGATTCGAGCACGTCAACCTCGACCTGATCTACGGCACGCCCGGCGAGTCCGACGACGACTGGCGGGCCTCCCTGGACGCCGCGCTCGGCGCCGGTCCCGACCATGTCAGCGCGTACGCCCTGATCGTCGAGGAGGGCACGCAGCTCGCCCGGCGCATCCGCCGCGGCGAGGTCCCGATGACCGACGACGACGCGCACGCCGACCGGTACCTGATCGCCGAGGAGACCCTGTCGGCGGCCGGTTTCGACTGGTACGAGGTCTCCAACTGGGCCACCTCGGAGGCGGGCCGGTGCCTCCACAACGAGCTGTACTGGCGTGGCGCCGACTGGTGGGGCGCGGGCCCCGGCGCGCACAGCCACGTGGGCGGCGTGCGCTGGTGGAACGTGAAGCACCCCGGCGCGTACGCGGCGGCGCTGGCGGCGGGGCGGTCCCCGGGTGCCGGACGCGAACTGCTCACGGACGAGGACCGCCGCGTCGAGCGGATCCTGCTGGAGCTGCGGCTGCGTGAGGGGGTCCCGCTGGGCCTCCTGCGCGAGGACGGCCTCGCGGCCGCCCGCCGCGCCCTGTCCGACGGACTCCTGCGGCCCGGCCCGTACGAGGAGGGCCGCGCGGCCCTCACCCTGCGGGGACGGCTGCTGGCGGACGCGGTGGTACGGGACCTGGTCGACTGAGGGAAGACCGGGCTAGCCGGCCGCCCCGGCGGCCGGGACGGTCACGAAGTCGATCAATTCCTCGACCCGTCCCAGCAGCTCCGGCTCCAGATCCCTGTACGACCGCACCCGGCCCAGAATGTGCTGCCAGGCCGCGCCCGTGTTCTCCGGCCAGCCCAGCGCCCGGCACACGCCCGTCTTCCAGTCCTGGCCGCGCGGCACCCGGGGCCAGGCGTCGATGCCCAGGGAGGCCGGTTTCACGGCCTCCCAGATGTCGATGTACGGGTGTCCGACGACCAGCGCGTGCTCGCTGGTCACCGACTCGGCGATCCGCCACTCCTTCGACCCCGGCACCAGGTGGTCCACCAGGACGCCGAGCCGCGCGTCCGGACCCGGTGCGAAGCCGTCCACGATCGCCGGCAGGTCGTCGACGCCCTCCAGGTACTCCACGACCACGCCCTCGATCCGCAGGTCGTCGCCCCACACCTTCTCGACCAGCTCGGCGTCGTGCCGCCCCTCGACGTAGATGCGCCCGGCGCGCGCCACCCGCGCGCGGGCACCGGGCACGGCGACCGAACCGGAGGCGGTACGGGAGGGCCGTACGGGACCAGAGGCGGGCTTGACCAGCGTCACCACGCGCCCCTCCAGCAGGAAGCCGCGCGGCTCCAGCGGGAAGACCCGGTGCTTGCCGAAGCGGTCCTCCAGCGTCACCGTGCCCGCCTCGCAGCCGATCACCGCCCCGCAGAAGCCGGTCCCGGGCTCCTCGACGACGAGTCCGGGCTCGGCGGGAACCTCGGGAACCGCGCGCGGTTTCTTCCACGGCGGGGTCAGGTCGGCGGAGTACTGGCGCATTCTGATGACGATACGAGCGGTGGGCCCGGTGTGATCAGTACGACACGCCGTAGCGGGCCGCCAGCGCGTCCCGCTGGGCCCGGACGAACGCCGCGTCCACCGCCGCGCCGTGCCCGGGGACGTACACCGCGTCCTCGCCGCCCAGTGCGAGGAGCCGGTCCAGCGCGGCCGGCCAGTGCGCGGGCAGGGCGTCGGGGCCCGCCTGCGGCTCCCCTGACTCCTCCACCAGGTCGCCGCAGAAGACGACCTCCGGGGCGCCCGGCACCAGTACCGCCAGGTCGTGCGGGGTGTGGCCCGGCCCCACGTCGGCGAGCAGCACCTGCCGGCCGCCGCCGAGGTCGAGGGTCCACTCGCCGCTCACCCGGTGGTGCACGGCGGCCGGCGCGTCGGCCGCCTCCGCCGCCCGCTCCGGGTCGAGGCCGTTGGCCACCGCGTCCGCCCGCAGCGCCTCCCGGCCGCCGGACAGGGCCGTCTCCACGCCCGCCGCGCCGAACACCTGCGCACCCGCGAACGCCGCCGCACCGAACACGTGGTCGAAGTGGGCGTGGGTCAGCGCGAGATGCGTCACACGGTGACCGGCGAGCCGCTCGGCGTCCCGGCGCAGCCGCGCGCCCTCCCCGAGCCCTGACCCGGCGTCGATCACCAGCGCCGCGCCGCCGCCGACGACGAGGCCCGCCGTGCAGTCCCACACCGGCAGCCGCCGCCGGCCCACCCCGGCGGCCAGCCGCTCCCATCCCAGCTCTTCCCAAGTCACGGTCATGGCAGCGACGCTAACGGTGCGGACCGGCCGCGGGCCGCAGGGCGGGCCCGGCCTTGCCGGGGGCGTACCCCACGGCCGTACACTGGGCCGGGGAAGTCTGGCACTCGCCTACGCAGAGTGCCAGGAAGGCGGCGAACGAGCATGATCCTGGAGGTGTGCGCGATGCTCAGTGAACGCAGGCTCCAGGTGCTGCGCGCGATCGTCCAGGACTATGTGGGCACCGAGGAGCCCGTCGGCTCCAAGGCCCTCACCGAGCGGCACAACCTCGGCGTCTCCCCGGCCACCGTGCGCAACGACATGGCGGCCCTGGAGGACGAGGGGTTCATCGCCCAGCCGCACACCAGTGCCGGGCGCATCCCCACGGACAAGGGCTACCGGCTCTTCGTCGACAAGCTCGCCGGGGTCAAGCCGATGACGGCCCCCGAGCGCCGCGCCATCCAGAACTTCCTGGAGGGTGCCGTCGACCTCGACGACGTGGTGGCCCGCACGGTGCGGCTGCTGGCGCAGCTGACCCGGCAGGTCGCCGTGGTGCAGTACCCCTCGCTGACCCGTTCGACCGTGCGCCACGTCGAGTTGCTCTCGCTGGCGCCGGCCCGGCTGATGCTGGTGCTGATCACGGACACCGGGCGGGTCGAGCAGCGCATGGTGGACTGTCCGGCGCCGTTCGGCGAGGCTTCCCTCGCCGATCTGCGGGCGCGGCTCAACAGCCGGGTCGCGGGGCGCCGGTTCACGGATGTGCCGACGCTCGTCGAGGACCTCCCCGAGGCGTTCGGCGCGGAGGATCGCGGTACGGTCTCGACGGTGCTCTCCACACTGCTGGAGACGCTGGTCGAGGAGAACGAGGAGCGGTTGATGATCGGCGGTACCGCCAATCTCACCCGCTTCGGCCATGATTTCCCCTTGGTGATCCGGCCGGTGCTGGAGGCGCTGGAGGAGCAGGTCGTGCTTCTCAAGCTCCTCGGCGAGGCGAAGGATCCGGGCGTGACCGTACGGATCGGTCATGAGAACGCCCATGAGGGACTCAACTCCACGTCCGTCGTGTCGGTGGGCTACGGTTCGGGCGGCGAGGCGGTTGCCAAGCTCGGCGTGGTCGGACCGACCCGCATGGACTACCCGGGAACGATGGGAGCGGTACGCGCAGTGGCACGGTACGTCGGACAGATCCTGGCGGAGTCGTAGGTGGCCACGGACTACTACGCCGTACTCGGCGTGCGCCGCGACGCGTCCCAGGACGAGATCAAGAAGGCGTTCCGGAGGCTCGCCCGCGAGCTGCATCCGGACGTCAACCCCGATCCGAAGACCCAGGAGCGGTTCAAGGAGATCAACGCCGCCTACGAGGTGCTGTCGGACCCGCAGAAGAAGCAGGTCTACGACCTCGGCGGCGACCCGCTGTCCCAGTCGGGCGGCGCCGGCGCCGGTGGCTTCGGCCAGGGCGGCTTCGGGAACTTCTCGGACATCATGGACGCGTTCTTCGGCACGGCGTCGCAGCGCGGGCCGCGCTCGCGCACCCGCCGGGGCCAGGACGCGATGATCCGGATCGAGGTGGAGCTGGACGAGGCCGCGTTCGGCACGACCAAGGACATCCAGGTCGACACGGCCGTCGTCTGCAACACCTGCAACGGTGAGGGCGCGGCGCCGGGCACCTCGGCGCAGACCTGCGACATGTGCCGCGGCCGCGGTGAGGTCTCCCAGGTCACCCGGTCCTTCCTGGGCCAGGTCATGACCTCGCGCCCCTGCCCGCAGTGCCAGGGCTTCGGCACGGTGGTGCCGACTCCGTGCCCCGAGTGCGCGGGCGACGGCCGTATCCGCTCCCGCCGCACGCTGACGGTGAAGATTCCGGCCGGTGTGGACAACGGCACCCGCATCCAGCTGGCGGGCGAGGGCGAGGTCGGCCCCGGCGGCGGCCCCGCCGGCGACCTGTACGTGGAGATCCACGAGCTGCCGCACTCCACGTTCCAGCGGCGCGGTGACGACCTGCACTGCACGGTCACCATCCCGATGACGGCGGCGGCGCTCGGCACGAAGGTGCCGCTGAAGACCCTCGACGGCACGGAGGAGGTCGACATCCGTCCGGGCACCCAGTCCGGCCAGTCGATCCCGCTGCACGGCCGGGGCGTCACGCACCTGCGCGGCGGCGGCCGTGGCGACCTCATCGTCCACGTCGAGGTCCAGACCCCGACGAAGCTCGACCCCGAGCAGGAGCGCCTCCTGCGCGAACTCTCCGCCCTGCGCGGCGAGGAGCGTCCGACGGGTCAGTTCCAGCCCGGACAGCAGGGGTTGTTCTCCCGGCTGAAGGACGCGTTCAACGGTCGGTGAGGCCGTGTTCGGCGGTCGGCCGCTGAGCCGTGTCCGGTGGTCGGTGAGCCGGTGGTCGTTCGGATTCGGACTTGTTCGGAGGACGTGACAACATGCCGTCATGTCCTCCGCGCTGACCGATCTCTTTCCGTATCCGATCGTGCAGGCTCCGATGGCGGGCGGCGTCTCCGTGCCGCGGCTCGCCGCCGCCGTGTGCGAGGCGGGCGGGCTCGGGTTCCTCGCCGCCGGGTACAAGACCCCGGACGGGATGTACCAGGAGATCAAGCAGCTGCGCTCCCTGACCAACCGCGCGTTCGGCGTGAACCTCTTCCTGCCGCAGCCGGAGACGGCCGACCCCGCGGCCGTCGGGGTCTACGCCCACCAGCTGGCCGGCGAGGCCGCCTGGTACGAGACGGAGCTGGGCGACCCGGACAGCGGCCGCGACGACGGCTACGAGACCAAACTCGCCGTGCTCCTCGACAACCCCGTGCCCGTGGTGTCGTTCCACTTCGGCGTGCCCAGCCGTGAGGTGGTCGACTCCCTGCACCGCGTCGGGACCTTCGTCCTGGTCACCGCCACCACCGCCGAGGAGGCGCGGGCCGTCGAGGAGTGCGGCGCCGACGCGGTGATCGCGCAGGGCGTCGAGGCCGGCGGCCACCAGGGCACCCACCGGGACCTCCCCGAGACCGACGGCTCAGGCGTCGGGCTGCTCTCCCTCCTCGCCCAGGTCCGCGAGACGGTCTCCCTCCCCGTCATCGCCGCCGGCGGTCTCATGCGCGGCGAGCAGATCGCCGCGGCCCTCGCGGCCGGTGCGAGCGCCGCACAGCTCGGCACGGCGTTCGTCGCCGCCTCCGAGTCCGGCGCGCACGCCCTGCACAAGGACGCCCTGACCAATCCCTTGTTCGTCCGCACGGAACTGACCCGCGCCTTCTCCGGGCGTCCGGCCCGCGGCCTGGTCAACCGCTTCCTGCGCGAGCACGGCCCCTATGCCCCGGCCGCCTATCCCGACGTCCACCACCTCACCGCGCCGCTGCGCAAGGCCGCCGCCGTCGCGGGCGACGCGCAGGGCCTGGCCCTGTGGGCGGGCCAGGGCCACCGGCTGTCCCGCCCGCTGCCCGCCGGCCGGCTGATGGAGCTGCTGGTCGGCGAAGTCACCGCCGCGGGCGCGGCGTTGACGCACTACACGACCGGAGGTACGGGCCGATGACGGCACCGGTGTTCGTGGCCGACTCGCTCCGCCCGGAGGACCTGCCCGGCGGCGAGTACGTCCTCGACGGGCCCGAGGGACGGCACGCCGTCTCCGTGAAGCGCCTGCGCCCCGGCGAGGACGTCGTCCTCACCGACGGCCGCGGCCGCTGGGCCGAGGGCGTCGTCAAGGCCGCCGAGGGCAAGGACCGCCTGGTCGTCGCGGGGCTGGCGCCGGTCTCCGAGGAGCCCGCGCCCGCGCCCCGGATCACCGTCGTCCAGGCCCTGCCCAAGGGCGACCGCGGCGAACTCGCCGTGGAGACGATGACCGAGGTCGGCGTCGACGTGATCGTGCCGTGGGCGGCGTCCCGCTGCGTCACCCAGTGGAAGGGCGAGAGGGGCCTGAAGGCGCTGGCCAAGTGGCGGGCGACGGCCCGCGAGGCCGGCAAGCAGTCCCGCCGGGTCCGCTTCCCCGAGGTCGCGGACGCCGCCACGGCCAAGCGGGTCGCCGCGCTGCTGGCCGACGCCGACTTCGCCGCCGTACTCCATGAGAGCGGTACGACCCCGCTGGCCACCGCCCCGCTCCCGGCCACCGGCGACATCGTCCTGGTCGTCGGCCCCGAGGGCGGCGTCTCCCCCGAGGAGCTGGCCCTGTTCGAGGCGGCGGGCGCCGCGCCGTACGTCCTCGGCCCCACCGTGCTGCGCACCTCCACCGCGGGCACCGCCGCCGCCGCCCTGCTCCTGGGCCGCACCGGCCGCTGGGGGTGAGCGCGCGCGGGGGGTGGTGAGGAGTGGCCGTATGCGCCCTTCCGCGCCGTGCGGCTCGGTGGCAGGCTGCCCGCCATGGGGGCTACGAGGCGGTCACGGCGCGGGCGGCGAGCGGTACTGGCGGTCGCCGCCGTGGGTGTCGCCGTCGGCGGCGCGGTGGCGTGCGACCCGGCCGGGATGAACTCCGCGACGGTGGCGTACACCACGGACGAGACGGTGACCAGCGAGCTGGAACGCCGGGACCTGAACGTCCAGTGGCTCACCTGCAACGCCTCCTACGACAACGGCGCGAGTCCGTCGGCGGGCGAGCAGACGGTGGCGACCGTCGACTGCCAGGGACAGACCGACGACGGCCGTGACATCACCGTCGACGGCAAGATCACCCGTGTCGTCGAGGGCTCCTGCGTGCGCGGTCAGCTCACCGCGAAGGTCGGCGACAAGGAAGCCTTCCGGGTCACCGGCCTGGGCAACTGCGACGCCACGCCCACCCCGCCGGTGAACAACCCCACGACGTACGAGCCGGGCGGGCCCACCGTCACCGTGACCGTCACCAAGACCGTGTACTGCCGCACCGAGCCCGGCTGCTGGCCCGAGGGCAAGTGATCAAAACCTCTGTCCGGGGCCGCCACCGCTGCTTAGGGTGAGGGGGTGACTCAGTCATCGGCTGCTGCCTACCTCCGGTTTCCCCACCCGCGCGGCGAGTTGACCGCCTTCACCGCCGAGGACGACGTGTGGGTCGCGCCCCTCGACGGGGGACGCGCCTGGCGGGTCAGTGCCGACAACACCCCTGTGACCCAGCCGCGCATCTCGCCCGACGGCACGACGGTCGCCTGGACCTCCACCCGGGACGGCGCCCCCGAGGTGCACGTCGCGCCCGTGGACGGCGGCCCGGCCCGGCGCCTGACCCACTGGGGCAACCACCGCACCCAGGTCCGCGGCTGGCTGCCGGACGGCCGTGTGCTCGTCATCAGCGCCTACGGCCAGGCCTCCCTGCGCCGCAGCTGGGCCCGCGCCGTCCCGCTGGACGGCGGCCCCGCCGAGATCCTGCCCTACGGCCCCGTCGGCGACGTCGCGCTCGGCCCGGCCACCGTGCTGCTCTCCGCGCCGATGGGCCGCGAGGCCGCCTGGTGGAAGCGGTACCGGGGCGGCACGGCGGGCAAGCTGTGGATCGACCGCGACGGCGAGGGCGACTTCGTCCGCGTCCACGACGACCTCGACGGCAACATCGAGTACCCGCTCTGGGTGGGGGACCGGCTCGCCTTCCTCTGTGACCACGAGGGCACCGGCGCCCTGTACTCCTCCCTCGCCGACGGCTCCGACCTGCGCCGCCACACCCCTCTCGGCGGTTTCTACGCCCGGCACGCGGCCGGCGACGGCGCCCGCGTCGTCTACTCCGCCGCCGGTGAGCTGTGGACCCTGGACGACCTGGACGGCGCCGAACCCCGCCGCCTCGACATCCGGCTCGGCGGGGCCCGCGCCGACCTCCAGACCTACCCGGTCAACACCGCGCGCTGGTTCGGCTCCGCCTCGCCCGACCACACCGGCCGGGGCAGCGCCGTGGCCGTGCGCGGCGGCGTCCACTGGGTCACCCACCGCTCCGGGCCCGCCCGCGCGCTCGCCGCGACCCCCGGCGTCCGCGCCCGGCTGCCGCGCGCCTTCCGCGCCGACGGGGAGCAGTTCGTCGTATGGGTGACGGACGCCGAGGGCGAGGACGCCCTGGAGTTCGCGCCCGCCACCGGCGCCCTGCCCGGCGCCACCCCGCGCCGCCTGGCCGCCGGGCAGCTCGGCCGGGTCCTGGGCCTCGCCATGGCCCCCGACGGCAGCCGCGCCGCCGTCGCCTCCCACGACGGACGCGTCCTGCTCGTCGAGCGGGAGACCGGCGAGGTCCGCGAGGTCGACCGCAGCGGCGACGGCGACGTCTCCGGCCTCGTCTTCTCACCCGACTCCGCCTGGCTGGCCTGGTCCCACCCCGGCCCCCGCCCCCTCTCCCAGCTGAAGCTCGCCAACACCACCGACCTCACGGTCACTGAGGCGACCCCGCTGCGCTTCCAGGACTACGCCCCCGCCTTCACCCTCGACGGCAAGCACCTGGCGTTCCTCTCCACCCGCTCCTTCGACCCGGTCTACGACGAGCACGTCTTCGACCTCGGCTTCGTCGAGGGCACCCGGCCGTACCTGATCACGCTGGCCGCGACGACCCCGTCGCCGTTCGGCCCGCAGCGCCACGGCCGCCCCTTCGACACCTCCGAGAAGGAGGAGACCCCCGACAGCGAGGGCACCCCCGCCACCCGCGTCGACCTCGAAGGGCTCGCCGACCGGATCGTGCCCTTCCCCGTCGAGGCCGCCCGCTACTCCGGGCTGCGCGCCGCCAAGGACGGCGTGCTGTGGCTGCGGCACCCGGTCACCGGCGTCCTCGGCGCCTCCCGCGCCACCCCCGAGGCCCCGGACCCGACGAGCGACCTGGAGCGCTACGACCTCGCCCAGCAGCGCGTCGAGCACCTCGCGACGGACGCCGACCGCTTCTCCGTCACCGGCGACGGCAAGCGGGTCCTGCTGTGGACCGACGGCCGGCTGAAGGTCGTACCCAGCGACCGCCGCGCCTCGAACGACGACGACAGCGACACCAACATCACCGTCGACCTCTCCCGCGTCCTGCAGACCGTCGACCCGGCGGCCGAGTGGCGGCAGATGTACGAGGAGACCGGCCGCGTCATGCGCGACCACTTCTGGCGGCCCGACATGAGCGGCGTCGACTGGGACGGCGTCCTCGACCGCTACCGCCCCGTCCTCGACCGCCTCGCCACCCACGACGACCTCGTCGACCTCCTCTGGGAGGTCCAGGGCGAGCTGGGCACCTCGCACGCCTACGTCGTCCCGCGCGGCGGCCACGGCCACGGCGCCCGGCAGGGCCTGCTCGGCGCGGACCTCTCCCGGCACGAGGACGGCACCTGGCGTGTCGACCGCGTCCTGCCCTCGGAGACCTCCGACCCCGACGCCCGCTCCCCGCTGGCCGCGCCCGGCGTCGCCGTGCGCGCCGGGGACGCGATCGTCGCCGTCGGCGGCCGGCCCGTCGACCCGGTCACCGGACCCGGCCCGCTGCTGGTCGGCACCGCCGGCAAACCGGTCGAGCTGACCGTCTCGCCGTCCGGCGGCGGCGACCCGCGGCACGCCGTGGTCGTCCCCGTCGCCGACGAGGAGCCCCTGCGCTACCACGCCTGGGTCGCCGACCGGCGGGCCCGCGTCCACGAACTGTCCGGCGGCCGGCTCGGCTACCTCCACGTCCCCGACATGCAGGCCCCCGGCTGGGCGCAGATCCACCGCGACCTCGCCGTCGAGGTGGCCCGCGAGGGCCTGGTCGTCGACGTCCGCGAGAACCGCGGCGGCCACACCTCGCAGCTGGTGGTGGAGAAGCTGGCCCGCCGCATCGTCGGCTGGGCGGTGCCGCGCGGCATGCGGCCCTACAGCTACCCGCAGGACGCCCCGCGCGGCCCGGTCGTCGCCGTCGCCAACGAGTTCTCCGGCTCCGACGGCGACATCGTCAACGCCGCGATCAAGGCCCTGAACCTGGGCCCCGTCGTCGGCACCCGCACCTGGGGCGGCGTCATCGGCATCGACTCCCGCTACCGCCTGGTCGACGGCACGCTGGTCACCCAGCCGAAGTACGCCTTCTGGCTGGAGGGTTACGGCTGGGACGTGGAGAACCACGGCGTCGACCCGGACGTCGAGGTCGTACAGCGACCGCAGGACCACGCGGCGGGCCGGGACCCCCAACTGGAGGAGGCGGTACGCATCGCCGTCGAGGCGCTGGAGACGGCTCCCGCGAAGACCCCGCCCACTCTGCCCACCTGAGCCCCCCGACCGGCGACGATACGATGCCGTGACGGACGAACCCGAAGGGACCGCACATGCCAGGGGAACCCCAAGAGGACTGCCTCTTCTGCAAGATCGTCGCCGGCGGCATCCCGGCTACGCTCGTCCGCGAAACGGAGACGACCCTCGCGTTCCGCGACATAAACCCCCAGGCCCCCACCCACGTCCTCGTCATCCCCAAGGCTCACTACAAGGACGCCGCCGCCCTCGCCGCGGGCGCCCCGGAGCTGGCCGCGGACGTGCTCCGCGAGACCCAGGCCGTCGCCGACGACGAGAAGCTCGACAGCTACCGCACCGTCTTCAACACGGGCGCCGGCGCCGGCCAGACCGTCTGGCACGCGCACGCGCACGTCCTCGGCGGCCGCGGCCTCCAGTGGCCCCCCGGCTGAGCCACCGTGTCCGTACGCGAACTCGTCGTCCTCGGCACCGCCAGCCAGGTCCCCACCCGGCACCGCAACCACAACGGCTATCTGCTGCGCTGGGACGGCGAGGGCATCCTCTTCGACCCCGGTGAGGGCACCCAGCGCCAGATGGTGCGCGCCGGGGCGGCTGCCCACGACCTGAACCGGATCTGCGTCACGCACTTCCACGGCGACCACTGCCTCGGCCTGCCGGGGGTGATCCAGCGGATCAACCTCGACAAGGTCCCGCACGAGGTCACCGCCCACTACCCCCGCTCCGGGCAGCGCTTCTTCGACCGGCTGCGGTACGCCACCGCCTACCGCGAGACCGTCGGCGTCACCGAGGCGCCGGTGGCCGAGGACGGCGTCCTGGCGCGCACCGCCGCGTACACCCTTCAGGCGCGCCGGCTCGCCCACCCCGTGGAGTCCTTCGGCTACCGGCTGACCGAACCCGACGGCCGCCGCATGCTGCCCGACCGGCTCGCGGCGCACGGCGTCAAAGGCCCGGACGTGGGCCGGCTCCAGCGGGAGGGGTCGCTCGGCGGCGTCACGCTGGACGACGTCAGCGAGGTCCGCCGCGGCCAGCGGTTCGCGTTCGTCATGGACACCGGCCTGTGCGACGGGGTGCATGCGCTCGCCGACGGCTGCGACCTGCTGGTCATCGAGTCGACCTTCCTCGACGAGGACGAGGGCCTCGCCGTCGAGCACGGCCACCTCACCGCCGGGCAGGCGGCCCGCGTGGCCCGCGACGCGGGCGTCCGTCACCTGGTCCTGACCCACTTCAGCCAGCGTTACTCCGACCCGGAGGAGTTCGAACGGCAGGCCAGGGCCGCCGGGTTCGAGGGGGAGCTGACCGTGGCGCGCGACCTGCTCCGGGTGCCGGTTCCGAAACGTCGGTAAAGTCCCCGTACCATTCTCTGATGCCCCTGCCCAAAGCTGAACTGCACCTGCACATCGAAGGCACCCTGGAGCCCGAGCTGGCCTTCGAGCTGGCCGCCCGCAACGGCGTCGCGCTGCCGTACGCCGACACCGACGCCCTGCGCGAGGCGTACCGGTTCACCGACCTCCAGTCGTTCCTGAACCTGTACTACGAGCTGATGGCCGTCCTGCGCACCGAGCGGGACTTCGAGGCCCTCGCCGACGCCTACCTCGCCCGCGCCGCAGCGCAGGGGGTGCGGCACGCCGAGATCTTCTTCGACCCGCAGGCGCACACCGCCCGCGGCGTCCCGCTGGCCACGGTCGTGGACGGGCTGTGGCGGGCGCTGTCCCGCAGCCGGGAGAGCCACGGCGTCTCCACCCGGCTGATCATGTGCTTCCTGCGCGACCAGCCCGCCGAGTCGGCCCTGGCGACGCTGACCGCCGCGCGGCCCCACCTGGACCGGATCACCGGGATCGGCCTGGACTCCGCCGAGGTCGGGCACCCGCCGGCGAAGTTCCGCGAGGTGTACGAGGCCGCCGCCGCGCTCGGGCTGCGCCGGGTCGCGCACGCGGGCGAGGAGGGTCCGCCCGCGTACATCACCGAGGCGCTGGACCTGCTCGGCGTCGAGCGGATCGACCACGGGCTGCGCTGCGCCGAGGACCCCGAGCTGGTGAAGCGGCTGGTCCGGGAGCGCGTTCCGCTCACCCTGTGCCCGCTGTCCAACGTCCGGCTGCGCACGGTCGACACCCTCGCCGACCACCCGCTGCCCGCGCTGCTCGACGCCGGGCTGATGTGCACGGTCAACTCCGACGACCCTGCCTACTTCGGCGGTTACGCGGGCGACAACTTCGACGCCGTCCGCGACACCCTCGGTCTGACCGAGGACCGGCTGCGCGAACTGGCCCGCAACTCCTTCCTCGCCGCCTTCCTGGAGGACGACGAGGAACTGCGGGCCGCGTACCTCGCCGAGGTCGAGTCGTACGCCTTCCCCCGGTGAGACGCCGGTGAGACGCCGGTGAGGCCGCTCAGGCCGCGGAGCCGGGCAGCGGGCCGGCCGTGTCGTAGGCGTCCTGGTCGGTGACGGCCGGGACCTCCACCTCGATCTCCACGACCGGCTGTTCGCCCGCGACCGCCTCGGGCACCGCGCCGGGCAGCGGCCGGCGTCCGCCGGCGCGCAGGGCGACGGCGGTCAGCGGTACGGCGATCAGCAGCAGCCCGGCGCCGAGGACCAGGCCCATGCCCGTGAACCCGGCCCGCGCGGAGAGCACGCTGCCGGTCAGGGGCCCGGCCGCCGTGCCGAGCGAGGCCGCCGACCCGGCGAGCACCGCCCACCGGCCGCGCGGGTCGAGGGAGGCGGCGAGGCCGATCAGATAGGAGAGCACCACCGGGTAGAGGGTGTTCCAGGCGATCTCCCCGGCGGTGAAGGTGACCGGTCCGGTCGCGGACGCGGTCAGCACGATGCACCCGGCGATCAGGACGGTGCCCGCGCCGACCGGTACCGCACGGCCGAGCCGGGAGCCGAGCGCGCCGGCCGTGACCACGCCGATCAGTCCGGCGCCCAGCGCCGCGGCCAGCACCACGCCGAGCGCGGCCTCGCCGAGCCCCGCCTGGCCGAGTCCGATGCGGCTGGTGACGCCCCACAGCGAGTTCTGCGCGAGGGCCCAGAGCACCATGGCCCCGGCGAGCACGAGGCCGGACCGGCGGTGGGGGAGCGGGGAGGTGTCCGGTCCGGCGGCCGTGTGCCGGGTGGCGCCGGGCAGCCGGCCGGTGGCCGGCCACACGGCGAGCGCGGTCAGCGCGATCGCGGCGAGCGGGGTGCCGTGGCCGGGACCGAGGTGGGGTACGGCGAGATACACCGCCGCGGCCAGCGCGGAGACGGTGAGCAGGCCCAGGGTGGACGCGCGGTGCGGGTCCTTCTCGGCCGCGATCCGCGACGCGGCGACGGTGGTGGCGGTGCCCGAGCCGAACCCGCCGAGGACGACGCCGGCGACGACGGCGGGGAGGAAGTCGGTGAGCGCGGCGGTGCCGTAGCCGACGGCGGCCAGCGCGAGGCCGGTCCGGGCCAGGGCGCGGGCCCCCGCGCGCTCCACGCGGGAGGCGAGCAGGAATCCGGCGGTCGCGGAGCTGAGCAGCAGGGCGCTGCCGACCGCGCCGGCCTGGGTGGCGGTCAGGCCGAGACCGGAGCCGAGCCGGCCGACGGTGGTGGGAAGCAGGTACGGGGCGAGGTACCCGGCCGTGAAGAGGGCGACCAGGGGCCATGGAGTGGTGCGGGCGAACACGGGCGTTCCCAGGGCATGCGAAAGGAAGCGGTCAAAAGGCTGTCAAAAAGAGAGAAGCGACGGCCGTCGATCGACGGGAGCGCGGGCAATTTGTATCAAGCGCGAGGGCGCGCGAACGAAGCCGAAAAGTATGATCTGGATCACTTAACGGTTTGGCATTTGTAGTACCGGGTAACAGAGGCCGTTCTGTCCAGCCCCCGCAACGCCCGACAGTGGACGTTCCGCCGGTGCCGTGGTGCACACTGGCCTGCATCCGCACCAGGCCAGGGAGCACACACCGTGACCGCGTCCACCGCGCACTTCGGAGAGGAACACCACCGCCACCCGGGCGCCGACCCGCTGGCCGCCCTGCGCACTCCCGGCGACCCGCCCGTGGACGTTTACCTCACCGGCACGGTCTTCCTCGACATCGTCTTCACCGGCCTCGACTCCGCCCCCGTGCGCGGCACCGAGTCCTGGGCCCGCGGCATGGGTTCGAGCCCCGGCGGCGTCGCCAACATGGCCACCGCCCTCGCCCGCCTCGGCCTGCGCACCTCCCTGGCCGCCGCGTTCGGCGACGACCACTACGGCGACTACTGCTGGGACGCCCTCGAACAGGGCGAGGGCATCGACCTGTCCCCCTCCCGGACCGTCTCCGGCTGGCACTCCCCGGTGACGGTCTCCCTCGCCTACGAGGGCGAGCGCACGATGATCTCCCACGGCCACGAGGCACCGCCCGAGGACCGGACCGTCCCCGGCCGCCCGCCCCGCGCCCGCGCCGCCGTCGCCTCCCTCACCCCGGGGCTGCGCGCCCCGTGGATCGCCCGCGCCGCCGCGGACGGCACCCGGATCTTCGCCGACGTCGGCTGGGACGACACCGGAGCCTGGGACCTCGCGGCCCTGCCCGACCTCGCGCACTGCGAGGCGTTCCTGCCCAACGCCGAGGAGGCGATGCGCTACACGGGCACCGACTGCCCGCGCGCCGCCGCCCACGCCCTCACCGAACACGTCCCGCTCGCCGTCGTCACCCTCGGCGCGGACGGCGCCTACGCCGTCGACCGGCGCACCGGCGAGACCGCCGAGGTCCCCGCCATCGCCGTGGAGGCCCTCGACCCCACCGGCGCCGGGGACGTCTTCGTCGCCGGATTCGTCACCGGCACCCTCGCCGGGTGGCCGCTCGCCGACCGCCTCGCCTTCGCCGGGCTGACCGCCGCCCTCTCCGTCCAGGAGTTCGGCGGCTCGCTCTCCGCGCCCGGCTGGTCCGAGGTGGCCGCCTGGTGGCGGGAGGTCCGCTCGGTCGACGACCAGGACCCGGCGGCCCTCACCCGGTACGCCTTCCTCGCCGGCCTCGTCCCCGACGGCCCCGGCCCCGGGCCCGGACACCCGGCCCGCCCCTGGCCGCTGCGCCGCGCGGTCCCGACGATCGGCTTCCGCCGGCCGCTGTGAGCGGACCGCCGGGCCGGACCCCCGTGAGCGAACCGCCGGGCCGTCCCCGCGAGCGTGTCCCGGACGCTGCGCGAAAAGCCCTACGGCGTTGTCAGATCCCCGTCGTACCCTGGAAAGTGCGAGGCCGCTCCAGCCGTGCGGCCGTGACGAGGAGGAACCGCAGGCCTTAAGCGCCGGCCCATGACTCAGACACCCACAGCTCACACTCCCGCGCAGGAGCAGGCGAGAGCACGGTTCACCGTCCCCGCCCAGCACCCCATGGTGACCGTCCTGGGGTCCGGAGACTCCCTCCTCCGCGTGATCGAGAAGGCCTTCCCGGCGGCCGACATCCATGTCCGGGGCAATGAGATCAACGCGACCGGCGACCCTGCGGACGTCGCCCTGGTCCAGCGCGTGTTCGATCAGATGATGCTGGTGCTCCGCACGGGGCAGCCGATGACGGAGGACGCAGTGGAACGCTCGATCGCCATGCTCAAGGCGAGCGTGAACGGGGAGAGCGACGGCCAGGAGACCCCGGCCGAGGTGCTCACGCAGAACATCCTGTCCTCGCGCGGCCGCACCATCCGCCCCAAGACGCTCAACCAGAAGCGGTACGTCGACGCCATCGACAAGCACACCATCGTCTTCGGCATCGGCCCCGCGGGCACCGGCAAGACCTACCTGGCGATGGCCAAGGCGGTGCAAGCCCTGCAGTCCAAGCAGGTCACCCGCATCATCCTGACCCGCCCCGCGGTTGAGGCCGGCGAGCGCCTGGGCTTCCTCCCCGGCACCCTCTACGAGAAGATCGACCCCTATCTGCGCCCGCTGTACGACGCGCTGCACGACATGCTCGACCCCGACTCGATCCCGCGCCTGATGGCGGCGGGGACGATCGAGGTCGCGCCGCTGGCCTACATGCGCGGCCGTACGCTCAACGACGCCTTCATCATCCTGGACGAGGCCCAGAACACCAGCCCCGAGCAGATGAAGATGTTCCTCACCCGCCTCGGCTTCGACTCGAAGATCGTGATCACGGGTGACGTGACCCAGGTCGACCTGCCGGGCGGCACCCAGTCCGGTCTGCGCCAGGTCCAGTCCATCCTGGACGGCGTCGACGACGTCCACTTCGCCCGCCTGTCGTCCCAGGACGTCGTCCGCCACAAGCTGGTGGGCCGTATCGTCGACGCCTACGAGAAGTACGACAGCACGCACGGAACCGAGAACGGCGGGCACAAGTCCCACGGCAAGCCGTCCGGCACCACGCGGTCCAAGGGGAAGTAGACCAGCACGACCATGTCCATCGACGTCAACAACGAGTCCGGAACCGAGGTCGACGAGCAGGCGATCCTCGACATCGCCCGCTACGCGCTCGCGCGGATGCGCATCCACCCCCTCTCCGAGCTCTCGGTGATCGTCGTGGACGCCGACGCCATGGAGCAGCTGCACATCCAGTGGATGGACCTGCCGGGACCCACGGACGTCATGTCCTTCCCGATGGACGAGCTGCGCCCGCCGTCCAAGGACGACGACGAGCCGCCGCAGGGCCTGCTCGGCGACATCGTGCTCTGCCCCGAGGTCGCCGAGAAGCAGGGCAAGGACGCCGAGACGCAGCACACCATGGACGAGGAGCTGCAACTGCTCACCGTCCACGGCGTGCTGCACCTGCTCGGCTACGACCACGAGGAGCCGGACGAGAAGGCCGAGATGTTCGGCCTCCAGGCGGCCATCGTGGACGGGTGGCGCGCGGAGAAGGGCCTGACCGGCCCCTCCCCGGCCCCGACCGTCTCATGAGCCTCCCCCTCGTCGCCGGCGCCGTCGCTCTGGTCGTCGTCGCCTGGCTCGCCGCCTGCGCGGAGGCCGGACTCGCCCGCGTCTCCAGCTTCCGCGCCGAGGAGGCCGTCCGCTCCGGGCGGCGCGGCAGCGCCAAGCTCGCCAAGGTCGCCGCCGACCCCACCCGCTACCTCAACGTGGCGCTGCTGGTCCGCGTCGCCTGCGAGATGGCCGCCGCCGCGCTCGTCACCTACGGCTGCCTCAACGAGTTCACCGACACCACCGAGGCGCTGCTCATCGCCATCGCCGTCATGGTGCTCGTCAGCTACGTCGCCGTCGGGGTCTCCCCGCGCACCATCGGCCGCCAGCACCCGCTGAACACGGCGACCGTCGCGGCGTACGTCCTGGTGCCGCTGGCCAGGATCATGGGCCCGATCCCGTCCCTGCTGATCCTCATCGGCAACGCGCTCACCCCCGGCAAGGGCTTCCGCCGGGGCCCGTTCGCCTCCGAGGCGGAGCTGCGCGCGCTGGTCGACCTCGCCGAGAAGGAGTCGCTGATCGAGGCCGAGGAGCGCCGCATGGTGCACTCCGTCTTCGAGCTGGGCGACACCCTCGTCCGGGAGGTCATGGTGCCGCGCACCGACCTCGTGGTCATCGAGCGGTACAAGACCATCCGCCAGGCCCTGACCCTCGCCCTGCGCTCCGGGTTCTCCCGCATCCCCGTCACCGGGGACAGCGAGGACGACATCGTCGGCGTCGTGTACCTCAAGGACCTCGCCCGCAAGACGCACATCAGCCGCGACGCCGAGAGCGAGCTGGTCTCCACCGCGATGCGCCCGGCGTACTTCGTGCCCGACACCAAGAACGCCGACGACCTGCTGCGCGACATGCAGAAGGACCGCAACCACGTCGCCGTCGTCATCGACGAGTACGGCGGCACGGCCGGCATCGTCACCATCGAGGACATCCTGGAGGAGATCGTCGGCGAGATCACCGACGAGTACGACCGCGAGCTGCCGCCCGTCCAGGACCTCGGCGAGGACCGCTTCCGGGTCACCGCCCGCCTCGGCACCGGCGACCTCGGCGAGCTGTACGGCCTGGAGGAGTTCGACGACGAGGACGTGGAGACCGTCGGCGGCCTCCTCGCCAAGGCCCTCGGCCGGGTCCCGATCGCCGGTGCCTCCGCGACCGTGGAACTCCCCGACGGCCGCTCCCTGCGGCTGACCGCGGAGGCCGCCGCCGGGCGCCGCAACAAGATCGTCACCGTCCTGTCGGAGCCGGTGCCCGCGACGGCCGGCCAGAAGGCCGAGGAGCCGCGGTGACCCGGGGCCCGGCCGCCCCCGAGCCCGCTCCCGGCCTTCCGGCCGTGCTCCGTATGCTCGGATCATGACCGACAGCAGCGCGCTCACCGCCGAAGACCGCAAGATCGTCACCCTGGCCCGTTCCGCGCGGGCCCGCAACCAGGTGCCCGAGGGGGCCGCCGTGCGCGACGAGACCGGCCGTACGTACGTCGCCGGCACCGTCGACCTGGACTCCCTCAAGCTCAGCGCGCTGCGTACGGCGGTGGCGATGGCGGTGGCGTCCGGCGCGACCTCCCTGGAGGCGGCGGCCGTCGTCACCGCCGCGGAGACCGCCTCGGACGAGGACCGGGCGGCCGTACGGGACCTCGGCGGCGCCGGGACGCCGGTACTGGTGGCCGGCCCCGACGGCGCGCTCCGCACGACGGTCACCGCGGGCTGACCGGACGGCTCGGGCGGCCCGGTGCCGCGGGCCGGCCGGCGGGCTCCGGACGGCTGGTGCGGCGGGGTCTTCTGGATCAGGGACAATGGGCGCCATGAGCGTTCGCAGTCAGTCATCCGAGCCGTCGGACACCTCCGGGACCGAGGCCGTCCACCGGGCGGGCTTCGCCTGCTTCGTGGGCCGCCCCAACGCGGGCAAGTCCACCCTCACGAACGCTCTGGTCGGGAAGAAGGTGGCGATCACCTCCAACCGTCCGCAGACGACCCGGCACACCGTGCGCGGCATCGTGCACCGGCCCGAGGCCCAGCTGATCCTGGTCGACACCCCGGGCCTGCACAAACCGCGCACTCTCCTCGGCGAGCGGCTCAACGACGTGGTCCGCGCCACCTGGGCCGAGGTCGACGCGATCGGCTTCTGTCTGCCGGCCAACGAGAAGCTCGGCCCCGGCGACCGGTTCATCGCCAAGGAGCTGGCCGGGATCAAGCGGACCCCGAAGGTCGCGATCATCACCAAGACCGACCTGGTGGACTCCAAGACCCTCGCCGAGCAGCTGATCGCCGTCGACCAGCTCGGCAAGGAGCTGGGCATCACCTGGGCGGAGATCATCCCCGTCTCGGCGACCGCGAACCAGCAGGTCGACCTGTTGGCCGACCTGCTGATCCCGCTGATGCCCGAGGGGCCCGCGCTCTACCCCGAGGGCGACCTGACCGACGAGCCCGAGCAGGTCATGGTCGCCGAGCTGATCCGCGAGGCCGCGCTGGAGGGCGTACGCGACGAGCTGCCGCACTCCATCGCCGTCGTCGTCGAGGAGATGCTCCCGCGCGAGGACCGGCCCGCCGACCGGCCGCTGCTCGACATCCACGCCAACGTGTTCATCGAGCGCCCCAGCCAGAAGGGCATCATCATCGGCCCCAAGGGCAAGCGCCTGAAGGACGTCGGCATCAAGTCCCGCGCGCAGATCGAGGCGCTCCTCGGCACCCCGGTCTTCCTGGACCTGCACGTCAAGGTCGCCAAGGACTGGCAGCGCGACCCGAAGCAGCTGCGGCGGCTCGGGTTCTGAGACCCTGAGCGCGGGCGTCGTCCCGGCTTCCCCGAGCGGGCGGGTCGCCCCGTCTCACGCCACCGAGCGGATGCGCCCCACCAGCGCCGCCCCCGCCAGCGCGATCACCGCCGCCACCGCGTACAGCACCCGGTACCCGCCGAGGTGGGTGACGAGGGGCGCGGCGAGGGCGGGGGCCGCCACCTGCGGCAGGGCGTTGGCCACATTGACCAGGCCGAGGTCCTTGCCGCGGTCCGCGGCGCTCGGCAGCACCTCCGTCATCAGCGCGAAGTCGACGGAGGTGAACACCCCGAAACCGACGCCGAGCAGCGCGGCGGCGACGACCGCGGCGGGCCAGGTCTGCCACCCGGCGAGCAGCGCCGTCGCCCCGGCGATCAGCAGCCCCGCCCCGGTCACGAAAGGCCGGCGGCGGCCCGCCCGGTCCGACCACGCGCCCCCGACGACCACCGTGGCCAGCAGCGTCACCGCGTTCACGGCCGTCAGGACCAGCACGCCCCGCTCGGGGTCGTCGATCTCCAGCCGGTCCCGCAGGTAGTAGAGCAGGTAGAGCAGCACCAGGGCGTTGCTGAGGTTGATCAGGCACCGGGTCAGCCAGGCCCAGCCCAGATCGGGGTACCGGCGCGGGCTCAGCCAGAAGCCCCGCAGGAAGTCCCGCCACGACGACGGGGATCGCGGCCGCACGGGCGCCGCCCCCGGCTCCGACCGGCCGAGGACGTACGGCAGGACCCCCACCACGACGAACACCGCACAGGCCGCGTATCCCGCCCCCGTCCCGCCCGCCGCCGTCGCCAGGCCGGTACCGCCGACCACGCCCAGGATCTGGGCCACCCCCAGCCAGCCGCCCACCGCGCCCCGCTGCGCGCGCGGCACCCGGTCCGGGACCGCCGCCGTCACCGCCGCGAACGCCGCGTTCAGCGTCAGCTGCGCCAGGCACCAGCCGGCCGCCAGGACGGCCGCGCCGCCCGCCCCCGCGAGCAGCAGCAGCGACAGCGCGCCGCCCGCCGCGCCCGCCGCGACCCACGGCCTGCGCGGTCCCCACCGCCCCGCCGTCCGGTCGGAGAGCGCCCCGAAGAACGGGTTGGCGAGCAGCGACACCGCCGCGCCCGCCCCCGTCACCCAGGCGAGCAGCGTCTCCTTCGACATCCCGGTGCCCGGCGCGAACTCCTCCGCCTGGTCGGCGAGCAGGATCTGCAGCGGACCGAACCACCCCACCCAGACCGCCGCGTTCGCCAGTGCCAGCGCCGTGACCCAGCCCCGTCCGGCCCGGCCGCCCGGTCCGCCCGCGTCCGGTGTCGCGTCCGGGCCGCGGGTCGTGGTCACCGCTGTGCCTTCAGCAGCTCCCGGAACCAGTGGTAGGAGGCTTTCGGCGTACGTGTCAGCGTGGCGAAGTCGACGTGCACCAGCCCGAACCGGCGGGCGTACCCCGCCGCCCACTCGAAGTTGTCCAGCAGCGACCACACGAAGTAGCCGCGGACGTCCACGCCCCCCGCCACCGCCCCGTGCAGGGCCCGCAGATGGGCGTCGAGGAACGCGATGCGGTCCTGGTCGTCCAGGCCGGGGTACGAGCAGCCGTTCTCGGTGATCAGCACCGGCGGCAGCCGGTCGCCGTAGCTGTCCCGCAGCCCGGTGACCACCTCCGCCAGCCCCCCGGGGACGACCGGCCATCCGAAGTCCGTCACCGGGTACCCCTCGATCTGCCGTACGGAGAAGGGCAGCCCGGCCGGGACCGGCACCCCGCCGGCGTCGCTCGGGGCGTCCGTCGGGGCGCCCACCGAGGTCGGCGCGTAGTAGTTGACCCCGTAGAAGTCCAGCGGCTCCGCTATGACCGCCAGATCGGCCGCCACGTCCCCCGGCATCAGCTCCGCCACGCCCCGCGGGTACCGCCCGGTGAGCAGCGGGTCGGCGAAGAGCCGGTTGAGGAGGAGGTCGTAGAAGTCGGCCGCCTCCCGGTCGGCCGGGGCGTCGGAGGCGGCCCGCACGGGGGTGTGGGAGTTGGCGATGCCGATGTCCCGGGCGCCCGCCGCGCGCAGCGCCCGTACCGCCAGGCCGTGCGCCAGCAACTGGTGGTGGGCCACCGGCAGGGCGTCGAAGAGCAGCTCCTCGCCGGGCGCGTGCACCCCCAGGGCATGGCCCAGCAGGGTGTGCTCGGCGGGCTCGTTGAGTGTGATCCAGGACGGTACGCGGTCCCCGAGCCGGTCGGCGACCCGGGCCGCGTACTCGGCGAACCGGAACGCCGTGTCCCGTATCCGCCAGTCCAGGGTGACGGGCAGGTCCCAGTGGAAGAGCGTCGGCACCGGCCGCACGCCCGCCGTGCACACCTCGTCCACCAGCCGGTCGTAGAAGTCGAGGCCGCCGGGGGAGTTCACCCGGGGCCAGGAGACCGAGAAGCGGTAGGCGTCCACGCCGAGACCGGCCAGGAGGGCGACGTCCTCGCGGTAGCGGTGGTAGTGGTCGCAGGCGACCGCCGCCGTCGAGCCGTCGGCCACCCGTCCCGGCCGGTCCGTGAACGCGTCCCACACGGACCGCTCGCGCTTCTCGGCCGCCCCCTCGATCTGGTGGGCCGAGGTCGACACTCCCCACAGGAAGCCGGCCGGGAACCTGGGCATCGGGTCGGTCGTCATGCGCGGATCATCCGCACCCCCCTCGGGGGAAGTCAACGGCCGTACCGCACACGGAAGTTACCGGCCCTCCTTCAGTACCCGGGAGATCAGCCGCCGCTGTTCCTCGGTCAGCCGGGGATCGGCGGCGTACACCGTCCGGTCGTCCACGGTGATCTGGTAGCTGAAACCGTCCGGTACCCCGACGGGCGGCGTGGCCCGAGCGGTCTCGACCGCCTGCTGGGCCAGCGCGTGCCACTCGTGCGCGTCCGCGCGGCCCGCCGTGTCCACCTCCGCGTGGCGTTCGATGCCCGCGAAGCCTCCTGTGCGCCTCACCTGAATCCGCATGGGTCCGTGTCTAGTACCTCCGCGTCCCGTACGGAACTACTGCGCGGGCACGCCGACCTGTTCCCATGCCTTGCTCACCGCGTCCAGTTCCTCACCGTTGCCGTAGCGGGCGCGGGCGGCGGCCAGGGTCAGCCCGGCGAACTCCTCGAACTCCGCGGTCTGTGTCAGCTCACCGCCGGTCAGCGTGTCGTACCAGACCTGTCCGGCGCGCTCCCACGCCTTGCCGCCGAGTGCCGTGGCGAAGAGGTAGAACGCGTGGTTGGGGATGCCGGAGTTGATGTGCACGCCGCCGTTGTCCTGCCCGGTGTGGACGTAGTCGTCCATGGTCGCGGGCTGCGGGTCCTTGCCGAGGACGTCGTCGTCGTAGGCCGTGCCCGGGGCCTTCATCGAGCGCAGCGCCGTGCCGGTGACGTCCGGTCCGAGCAGGCCCTCGCCGATCAGCCAGTCGGCCTGCTCGGCGGTCTGGTCCTTCGAGTACTGCTTGATGAGGGAGCCGAAGACGTCCGAGACCGACTCGTTGAGGGCGCCGCTCTGGCCGAAGTACTCCAGGTTCGCCGTGTACTGGGTGACGCCGTGGACGAGTTCGTGGCCGATGACGTCGATGGCGACGGTGAAGTCGAGGAAGATCTCGCCGTCGCCGTCGCCGAACACCATCTGCTCGCCGTTCCAGAAGGCGTTGCCGTAGTCGCGGTCGTAGTGCACGGACGCGTCCAGCGGCAGTCCGCTGCCGTCGATCGAGTCCCGCCCGTACGCCGTGAGGAGCATCTCGAAGGTGGCGCCGAGGCCCGCGTAGGCGCGGTTGACGGTGGCGTCCTTGCCGGGCTCGTCGCCCTCGCCGCGGACCTTGGTGCCGGGCAGGTCGGTGCCGTGCTGGAGGTCGTAGATCGTGCGGTGCGGCTTCCCGGCCTCGGCGGCCGCGGGCGCGGCCACGGCGCGGGCGCCGACCACCGTGGTCAGGCGGCGCTGGGTGCGCTCGGCGGCGTCGCGCCTGAGGGTGCGGCGGGCCCGGTCGGCGACCGTGGAGTTCTCCGCACGGGCGAGCCTGTCGAGCAGGTGCGGCGGGACGATGGTGCAGAAGACGGGCTGGAAGCCCCCGTTGGTGTTCATGCCCGAAACCCTTGCACTGCGTAGCGCTACTGTCACTACCTGCAACCGTTATTGGTAAAACTGAGGCGCCGGTGAGTGAATGCGGCTTCCGAAGTGGTATACGGCACTTTTCGTCCCTGTTTCCTCACGGGTCCCGCATACTGATACGGACCCGCGTATCCGGCACGGCTGGGCTAGGCTGCACAGCACCATGCGTTTCGGGCTGCTTCTCCTTAGCTGCCGCGGCGAGGGCCTGTAGTCGAGGCCGACTCCCTCCCCGCGGAGCTTCGTGTTGCGTCGGCCGTCCTTCCGGACTCGCGGACACCGCGGAAAAAACGAGGAGCCCACGCCACCATGGCCAATCGCCAGCAGCCCAGTTCCATGCCCGTCAGCAAGTACCGCGGCTACGAGCAGGTCGACATCGCCGACCGCACCTGGCCGAACCGGCGGATCACCGCCGCCCCCCGCTGGCTCTCCACCGACCTGCGTGACGGCAACCAGGCCCTGATCGACCCCATGTCGCCCGCCCGCAAGCGCGCGATGTTCGATCTGCTGGTCAAGATGGGCTACAAGGAGATCGAGGTCGGCTTCCCGGCCTCGGGCCAGACCGACTACGACTTCGTCCGCTCCATCATCGAGGACCCGGACGCCATCCCGGACGACGTCACCATCTCCGTACTGACCCAGGCCCGCGAGGACCTGATCGAGCGCACGGTGGAGTCGCTGCGGGGTGCCCGGCGCGCCACCGTCCACCTGTACAACGCCACCGCGCCGGTCTTCCGCCGGGTCGTCTTCCGCGGCTCCAGGGACGACATCAAGCAGATCGCCGTCGACGGCACCCGGCTGGTGATGGAGTACGCGGAGAAGCTGCTGGGCCCGGAGACCGTCTTCGGCTACCAGTACAGCCCGGAGATCTTCACCGACACCGAGCTGGACTTCGCGCTGGAGGTCTGCGAGGCGGTGATGGACGTCTACCAGCCCGGCCCCGGCCGCGAGATCATCCTCAACCTGCCCGCCACGGTCGAGCGCTCGACGCCCTCCACCCACGCCGACCGCTTCGAGTGGATGCACCGCAACCTGTCCCGCCGCGAGCACGTCGTGCTCTCCGTCCACCCGCACAACGACCGCGGTACGGCCGTGGCGGCGGCCGAACTGGCCGTGATGGCCGGCGCCGACCGCGTCGAGGGCTGCCTGTTCGGCCAGGGCGAGCGCACCGGCAACGTCGACCTGGTCACTCTCGGCATGAACCTGTTCTCGCAGGGCGTCGACCCGCAGATCGACTTCTCCGACATCGACGAGATCCGCCGTACGTGGGAGTACTGCAACCAGATGGAGGTCCACCCGCGCCACCCGTACGTGGGCGACCTGGTCTACACGTCCTTCTCCGGCTCCCACCAGGACGCCATCAAGAAGGGCTTCGACGCCATGGAGGCCGACGCGAAGGCCAAGGGCGTCACCGTCGACGACATCGAGTGGGCCGTCCCGTACCTGCCGATCGACCCCAAGGACGTCGGCCGCTCCTACGAGGCCGTCATCCGCGTCAACTCGCAGTCCGGCAAGGGCGGCATCGCCTACGTCCTGAAGAACGACCACAAGCTGGACCTGCCGCGCCGGATGCAGATCGAGTTCTCGAAGCTCATCCAGGCGAAGACGGACGCCGAGGGCGGCGAGATCACGCCGAAGGCGATCTGGGCGGTCTTCCAGGACGAGTACCTGCCCAACCCCGAGAACCCCTGGGGCCGCATCCAGGTCAGGACCGGCCAGACCACCACCGACCGGGACGGCGTCGACACGCTCACCGTCGAGGCCACGGTCGACGGCGCGGACACCGTCCTGACCGGCTCGGGCAACGGTCCGATCTCGGCCTTCTTCGACGCGCTGGCGGCCGTCGGCATCGACGTACGGCTGCTGGACTACCAGGAGCACACGATGAGCGAGGGCGCCTCCGCGCAGGCCGCCTCGTACATCGAGTGCGCCATCGACGGCCAGGTGCTGTGGGGGATCGGAATCGACGCGAACACGACACGTGCCTCGCTGAAGGCCGTCGTCTCCGCCGTCAACCGAGCGGCTCGCTGACCGGCCGGACCAGTGGTTCGAAGCCCCGTCCGCCTCATAGGGGGCGGGCGGGGCGCCGTCGTGTATCGGCCATAAACCCGTGCAGGTCACGGAGAGGTCTCGTACGGGGTACTGACTCCACGTCGGCGATGTGGCTAACATCACGCCAGCACGGCGATGTTGCCGTGCGGTTACGGAGGTGCGACGTGCTGCCTGGACGGGGACGGAACGGCAGGGCTGCCCGGCCGCCGCGCATCCTGGGGACCCGCACCGCGTGGACGGCCGTCGGCGACGGCGAGTTCTACTGCCCCGGCTGCGGGGGCGACCGCAACTACCAGCGCCTCACCGGCCGCAGGCGCCTCACCCTGTTCCGCGTGCCCGTGCTGCCGCGCGGCGAGACCGGACCGGTCGTCGAGTGCGCCGCCTGCCGCCGGCACTTCGGCACCGACGTCCTGGACCACCCGACCACCACCCGCTTCTCCGCGATGCTCCGCGACGCCGTGCAGACCGTCGCCCTCGCCGTGCTGACCGCGGGCGGCACCCGCTCCCGCACGTCCCTGGAGGCGGCGGCCCTCGCGGTGCGCGCCGCCGGCTTCGAGGAGTGCACCGAGGAGCGGCTGGACACGCTGGCGCGGGCGGTCGCCGAGGACACCGGGCGGGTCCACGGGGAGCCCTGCGGACCCGGGCTGGCCATAGAGCTGCACGAGGCGCTGGACCCGCTGGCCCCGCACCTCGCCGCCGCGGGCCGCGAGTCGATCCTCCTCCAGGGCGCCCGGATCGCGCTCGCCGACGGCCCCTACACACCCGCCGAGCGGGACACCCTCGCCACGGTGGGCGCCGCCCTGACGATCTGCTCCGACGACGTCACCCGACTGCTGGCGGCGGCGCGGACGCCGTCCTGAGGGACGCGTACCCCGCTTCCCGGTCCAGCGGGCCGATGTCCAGGAACATCACCTCGCGGTCCATCCCGGGGCCGAAGTAGTCCCGCCGCAGGCCGCCGTCCGGCGGCTCGGGGACGAAGCCCAGGGAGCGGTAGAGCAGGATCGCCGCCCGGTTCGCGGGCTCCACGGTGAGCCGCACCCGCTCGGTCCCGCAGCGCCGCAGCCGCGCCAGCACCTCCTCCATCAGTTCCCGGCCGAGGCCGTGCCGCCGCCGGTCCTCGGCCACGCACAGCCCGAGGATCCAGCTCTCCCGGTCCAGCGCCGTGGTGCCGGCCAGTACGTAGCCGCGCAGGCGGCCCCGGCCGTCGTCCAGGACCAGGAAGTGCTCGGCGTACATGTCCCACAGCTGGCGCAGCAGGAACCCCGGGTAGGCGACCTCCTGGAAGACCTCCTCGTCCAGTCGCCGCAGCTCGGGCAGGTCGGCCTCCCGAGCCGCCCGCAGGACCAGCGGTTCCGGGTCCGCGACGGCCCGCGGGTCCGGTATGCGCAAGGGGGTCACGAGCTGTTCGGGATCATTGAGGAAACGTTCCAGCGATTCTGCGGTCATTACTTCCCCCAGTCGGATCATATGGGCAAAAGTCAACTTGACGATGACGTGGTTACCCCTTGCGGGAACGTGGTTCCGTGTGGCGGACGGTGGCGGCTTCTGGCTAGAGTGTGCTGCCAACTCCCGTCGTGCAAGGGAGAGTTGGCGTGTGCGACGGTGCGCCCGACGTGCGCCCGCTGGAAGGGGACTGGCGTATTTCGTGCTGGCCGCACCGTATTTCGTGGCCTATCGTGCGGAATGACGATGTGCTGTTTCCGTCGACAGCCGTCCCGGCGATCACACGCACGGCACACTCTTTTGTCGATGACGAACGGAAAGCGGCAGGGTGATTATGGATCGCAACGCCGACGCGCCTTGGTCGAAGTTCGATCCGGAGGCTTACGTCGACGTCAATTACAGGACACCGCTCGACGTCGATCTCCTGATCCTTCGGGCGATGCGGGATCACTTCAGCCGTTGTTTCAGAGACTCCGCCCCGCAGTCCGTGCAGGGTATCGACGTCGGCGCCGGCGCGAACATGTACCCGGCGCTGGCCATGCTCCCGTGGTGCGAAAAGATCGTTCTGCTCGAATACGCCCAGCCGAATGTCGAATATCTGGAACGGCAGACCGTCGACGGCGGCCTCGACGCGACATGGAACGCATTCTGGGACGTCCTCCTGGAAGATCCGGCCTACCGTGACGTCAAACCGGCCGGCCGGGTCTCCGAGATCGTCCGCGTCGAGCGCGGCAACCTCTTCGACCTCGACGGACCCCAGCGCTACGACCTGGGCACCATGTTCTTCGTGGCCGACTCGATGTCCGAGTGCCCCGACGAGTTCCGGCGCGGCGTCCGGTGTTTCATGAACACCTTGTCGAAAGGTGCCCCCTTCGCCGCCGCCTTCATGAAAGAATCGGTCGGCTACCAGGTGGGAGATCAGCACTTCCCGGCGTACCGGGTGAACGAGGAGCGGGCCAGGGAGAGCCTCGCCGCGTACACCGACGACCTGGAAATCCACGATCTTCACCAGGTGGTGCGGAAGGGGCACGAGGGAATGCTGCTCGTACTCGGACGACGCAATTCCGCGGTTGCCCTTCCCTGACGGCGGGGACGATTACTGCGTATAAGGCAGAGAGATCTGTGCGAGGGGTGCGGGGATGCAGATCAAGCCACGTCAGCATCTGCTGGACGTCTGGCGGGCGGTGGCCCGCTACTCGTTCGACAACGGGAAATATCTCGCGGGGGACTCCAGAGGGCTGAGCAGCGTCGCGGACGCGGAGCGGCTGCTGTGTCTGCTCTACCCGGCCACGGAGGTCCCCGCCTTCCGCCTGGACCAGCCGGACACGACCGACCGGGAGGTCCTGCGCGTCCTGGAGGACGCCGGCGGCCGACTGGAGATCCCGTCCAACCTCATCACCGCCCTGACCCAGTACATGCGCACGCACACCGGACCGGACGAAAGCCCCACCTTCGCCGGCGGCTACTACTTCAGGACCGCCGACCCCGAGGCCGAACTCACCCACCAGCAGTCCCAGTTGGGAGTGGTGGACTCCTTCTCCATGTCCGTCACCCTGTGCCTGGCCACCCTCGGCTTCCTCAAGGTGTACGAGACCACCACCACCCGGCCCGACGTGCGCGCCTCCGTCGCCGAGCTGAGGGAGGTGACCAAGACCCGGCTCACCGCCGCGATGATCAGCCTGCTGCGCTCCTTCACGGTCAACGTCTTCGACGCCGAGTCCGAGCAGGGCCGCCGCCTCATCCAGGTCATCGGGCAGAACAGACAGTCCGACCGGGTCGTGCTCCAGCAGTTCGCCCGCCGGCTCCGGCCGCTGCGCGCCACCATCATCGAGAGCCTCACCCGCGGCATCCAGGTCGACGAGTCCATCCGCGACGAGACCCAGCTCTTCGAGTGCGGCTGGGCCTGGGGCGTGGTCCGCGACGCCCCGCGCGTCACCGACCTCGACATCCAGGTCCCCGGCCAGCCCGACGGCATCGCCGACCGGCTGCCCTACGTGTACTTCACCGTCGTCGCCCTCGACGGCATCCAGGACCTCTTCTCCAACCGCACCCTCACCCTCGGCCTGCTCGACGAGGACCAGCAGAAACTGGCCGAGGCCCTCCGGCTGCGCTGGGAACTGAGCCAGCAGTACTGGTCGGCCGTCGCCCGCTTCGGCGCCGACCGCTGGCCCCTGGAGGACCTGCCCTGGCAGACCACCGGACTGCGGCTGGAGTCCGAGTACTTCTCCCTCACCGTCGCGGCCATCCTCGTCCACGACCTGGTCCGCCGGAACGCCACCGACGACGACCTCACCCGCACCGTCGCCGTCATGGAACGCCTCGCCGACCGCGGCCGCATCAACAGCCGCATGACCAAGGACGACCCGACGATCCGGCTGCACCACCCGGGCGTCACCATGCCCCTCGCCGGCTCCGAGCGCTCCGGCGGTCCCCTGCTGTGGCGGATGACCGACTACTCCGCCCAACTGCTCAAGCGCATCATCCAGCTCGCCGTGCTCTCCCAGAACATCAACTCCCAGGGCCGCCTGCTGCGCCTGGCCGAGCAGACCTTCGAACACCTCTGGCACCGGCGTATCCGCTCCGGCGAGGGCCTCGACCTCTGGGACGACGTGCGGTCCGTCTACCCCAACGCGCACGACACCGACCGGCGCCTGTCCTGGTCCGTCACCGAGCGCGTCACCGAATGCCTGGTCGCCGCCCGCAACCTCTACGAGCAGCAGCCCATCCCCAGCGTCGAACTGGCCCAGCTCGCCCGGGAACTGCTCAGCGAGGCCAACCACCTCTTCGGCAAGGAGCAGCTGGAGGCGGCCAGCGACGTCGGCGGCAACCGGGGCCGCGCCATGCGCTCCATCGAGAACCGCCTCGACCGGGCCCGCGCCCTGGTCGACAAGCAGCCCGCCACAGCCTTCTCGCTGACCCTGCCGGTGCTTCAGGAACTCGACACCCTGGCCCAGGCCCGGGACGCCGGCGTGAAGGAGGCGTGATCCGTGCTCGTCTTCGCCGCCTCCGACAAGGGAGGCACCGGCCGCTCGGTGACCAGCGCCAACCTGGCCTACCAGCGCGCTCTCAACGGCGACCACGTGGCCTACGTCGACTTCGACTTCGGCTCCCCGACGGCCGCCGCGGTCTTCGACGTGCCCAGCGCCGTCCGCGGCACCAAGGAGCGGGGACTCCACTCCTACCTGGAGGGCGGCACCCCGGAACCCGTCATGATCGACGTGTGGCGGCAGACCGAGCACCCGCAACTGCACGCCTGGCCCAACCAGTCCGGCCGCCTCGTCCTCTTCCCCGGCGACATCGGCGGCGGTGAGTTCGCCACCGACGAGGACGCCCTGGAACGCTGCGTCGACCTGCTGCTGCGGCTCAACGGCGAGTTCGACGTCATCGTGGTCGACCTCAGCGCCGGCCGCAGCTACGCCGTCGACATGGCGCTCGCGGCCACCGCCCACCCCCGGATGCGCAACGTCCCCTTCCGCTGGCTCGTCTTCCACCGCTGGACCCGGCAGCACGTCATCGCCGCCTCCGGCCTCGTCCACCGCGAGCACGGCATCATCCGGGGCGGCGTCGAACGCGGCCACGACGAGAACGCCCTGAGGGCCGCGATCCGCTTCGTCCGGGCCGCCGTACCCGACCCGGAGTCGGCCGTCTGGTCGCAGGGGTCGCCCGCGCAGGCCGCCTGGATGCAGTCCTGCGACGAGGCGCTGCGCAGGCTCGCCGCCGAACACGCCATCGGCGACAGCGTCGTCCTCGGCATCGTCCCCCTGGAGCCCATCCTGCAGTGGCGGGAGCAGCTCATCACCGAGGAGGACGTCCTCGCCACGCAGATAGCGAACAAGGAGACACTGGAGGCGCTGGAGGAGATCGCCCGGCGGCTGACCGACGACTCGTACTGGGGGCTGCCGTGACGGAGCCCGTGTTCCGCGAGACCACCGCCGATCCCCGGACCCAGGCGGTGCCGCTGTCCCACCTCTCGCTGGAGCTGGGCCACGTCTACATGGAGGACTTCGAAGCCGGCCCCGCGCGGCTGCGCGAGCACTTCGCCCGGGTCCGGCCCTGGGCCGAGGCCGCCCGCGCCGTCGCCGCCGCGGCCACCGGCGGCAGACGCCCCCGGATCAGCACCTGCTTCCTGATAGACGACTACTTCGCCCGGTTCTCCAGCCCCGCGCGGATCGTCCCGCTGATCCGCGACGAGGCCGAGCGGGCCGGACTCGCCGTCGACTACGTGGCCCGCGAGTCCGGCTGCGCCGTCACCGGCAAGGTCCCCGTCGCCGACGCCGTCGCCGCCCGCATCGTGGAGTCCCCGCCGCCCGGCAGCTACGGGCTGCGCCCGCCCGCCGCCCAGACCGGCTGGCTGGCCAACGGCGAGCGCAGCCCCGTCGCCCGCGCCCCGCAGGCGATGAAGCGGGCCGCCGCCTGGGAGCCGCCCAAGGAGACCGCCGCCCGCAACCACTCCGTCTTCCTCGACGTCGAGCTGTGGAGCGAGGACGCCGACGGCCGGCGGCTGTGGTCCTGCCCCTTCCTCGCCGCCGTCTGGCAGCTCGCCCGCCTCGGCCTCCTGCGCAACGAGGGCGAACCCGTCTTCACCGCCCAGCCGCACACCGACGACGGCTTCCCCGACGACTGGGACGAACTGCCGTCCCTGATCCGGCTCAACCCCAAGGCCGACCCGTTCGCCGCCTACCGGACCGCCTCGGTCGTCCCCAACCGCTTCCTCCCCGTCGAGCACTCGGTCCGCGTCATCCTCGACCAGCTCGACGTCGACCACGGCGCGCTGCGCCAGGTCGCCGAGCGCTCCGCACGGGAGCAGGCGGCCGTCCCCGACTCGGTGGCCGACCGCGTCTCCTACGTCTTCTACGCGGGACCCTGACATGGTGGCCGCGGCCGGCGCACCCGAGACCGTGCTCGCCTGCGGCGAGATCCGCACCCGTCTGCTCCCCACCCGGCAGGCCCTCGACATCCGCACCGCCGCCCAGTTCCTCGCCCTGCGCGCCGACGAACGCGTCCTGGTCTCCGAACGTCCCGGTCTCTACGCGCGTTCCCCCGAGACCCTCACCGGCGTCGACTGCCCGCTGCCCAGCGCCAACGGCGCCCGGATCCGCGCCGTCGGCACCGTCGCCGCCCGCGCCGCGCTCACCGAGGGCCGCGTCCTGCAGACCTCCGCCTGGTTCCGCCTGCCGGCCGGCGGGCCCGACCGGCGCCGCCCCTGGGGCCACTACCTGGTCCGGCCCGGCGTCGTGGAACCGTTCGGCAAGCTGTCCGCCGAGGCGGTCGCCCAGGGCGTCCTCACCGGCGGACACCACGGCGACCTGGACGTCGGCCTCATCGCCGACGCCCTGCTCACCCGGCTGCTGCGCCACCCCCTCCTCGACCAGCGCCCGCCGCTCAGGTCCCGGCCCACCCGGGTCCGCTGGGCGGCGCTGCCCGCGGCCCCCGGCGAGGGCCCGTCGATCGAGCGGTTCACCCTCGCCGAGGGCGAGCTGCGCACCGTACGCCTGCGGGTGCCCGCCGGGACACCGGCCGCCGACATCGCCGGACTCTGCGACGACCTCGCCCTGCACGACTGGCTGCTGACCACCGTGGTCCACCTGCTCGACGGAGTACGCCTCGGAGCGCCCGGACCCGCCGCCCGGCCGCGGCCCGGCGCCGACGACCGCCCCGCCGTCGTCATGGCGCTGCGCCCCGCCGTGGACCACCTGCTCCACCTGTGGATGCCGCGGGCCCGGGTGACACGGGAACTGGCCCCGCTGTGGGAGACGTTGGAAGAACGCCCGGGATTCACCCGGCAGTGGCAGGCTCTGGTGCAGCGCATCCGCGACCAGCTCACCCTGCACGCGATCCCCTCGCTCTACCGGGAGGTGGAACCCGCTCCCTGAACCTTCCGCGTCGAACCCGACCCGGCCCGCCCCGACGCCCCCACGCACATCCCCGCACCTCGATCCGAGCACATCCCGACGGGGGGAGAAGCGAGATGAGCACGGCAGAGTCACCTCAACCCCAGGAACCGGCCGCACCGCACGGCCCGCGGAGTCCGGCCCTGACCGGCCGGAGCGCCCGTGTGCGGGCCCTGGGCACCGAACATCCCGGCGCGGACCTGTGGCTGCGCCGACTGGCGGCCGGCCTCGTCGTCGGCGCCCTGGCCTGGGCCGTCGCCGCACTGCTCGGCCAGGAGGACAGCACCGCCCGGCAGTTCTCGGCGGCGCTGCTCTGCGCCGCCGCGGCGGTCGCCGTCCAGCACGTCCTCGGCCTGGACCGGCGCGCCCGGGACCTGGAGCGCCGAACCCGGACCGCGCTGTTCGAGACCACCACGGCCGTACAGGACGGCCTGCGCCGCTACGACGACGAACTCCGCACCGAACTGGCCCGCTGGACCGAGGACGTACGGCAGCTCGTCGACAAGCGCCTGCCCCGCGCCGACCTGGACGACGGGGTGCGCCTGCCCGACCGGGCCGACGGGGAGGGCGTGCCCGACCTCGCCAGAAGCTTCGCCGAGGTGCTGGCGCCCGGCCCGGCGATCCTCGGCACGTTCGTCCGCATGGAGATGAAACGGGTGGTCGCCCACCTGTCGGACCTGACCAACCTCAGCGCGGAGTGCCCCGGCGAGAACCACGACTGGATGCTCACCCTCACCCGCGCCGCCCAGCACTCCATCTGCGCCATCAGCACCTCCGTGGACCGCGAGTTCTGGACCAGCGAGCCCGCCAGCCGCTACCTCCAGGCGCAGAAGGAGGTCATCGAGGAGCGGGGCGTCCCGGTCAGCCGGCTCTTCCTGCTGCAGAGCGCCCGCGAACTCGACGACCGGCTGCTGAGCCTCTGCGACGAACAGGAGGTCCTGCGGATCGAGGTCCGCGTGGCCGTCCTGCCCGAGCTGCCGCCGCACCTCCAGCGCGGCACCACCGACGACTTCATCGTCTACGACGAGGAGGTCACCTTCGAGATCGAGCAGGACCTGCGCAGCGTCAACGTCCGGACCCGGCTCAATGCCCGCCAGGACCACGTCCAGGACCGGATGAAGCGGTTCCGGGAGCTGTGGGAGGCGGGCATGAACGTACGGGAGCTGGAGGTCCGGGTCGACGACGAGGAGGACGGCACCTGGATGGTCGACCGGGGCTGAGCGGACCGCTCAGCAGCAGTACGTGTCGTCGGCCGGCCGGACACCGGTGGCCAGGAACCGGGAGACGGTCGCGTCGCCCCAGGCGGTGCCGTTGGCCAGGTAGGCGTCGTGGCCCGTGGCGTCCAGGGTGATCATGACGGCCCGCCGGCCGAGCGCCGCGCGGAGCTTCTGCGCGCCGGCGAGCGGGGTGGCGACGTCCCGCTCGTTCTGCACGAGCAGCACGTTGGAGGGTCCCCGGTCGGTGATGCGCACGGGGGCCTGCCGCGGCGGGTAGGGCCAGGCGGCGCAGACCATCGCGTTGCGCGGCATGCCGGCGGTGAGCGGGTACGTCGCCCGGCTCTCGGCGACGTCCGCGCGGTACGCGTCGGCCGTCCGGGGCCAGGCGGCGTCGTTGCAGACCGTCGCGATGCCGACCGCCATGACGTTCTGCAGCACCTCCTCGGGCGGCGCGGCGGGCGCGGGCGGCACCGTGCCCTTCACCGCGGCGTTGATCAGCCGCGCCAGCGTCGGGTACTTGCCCGGCGCGTACAGGCTGTCCAGCATCGTCTGCCGCAGCACGTTGCCGGTCAGCTCCTCCGGGTTGGCGCCCGGCCAGGGGATCGGCTCGCGGTCCAGGCGGGCGGCGAGCCGCAGGAACAGCGGCCGGATCTCGTCGGCGGTGGCGGCCACCCGGTCCGGGTTGTCCGGCGCGGACGCCCACGCCGCGAAGTCCGGGAAGACGTCCTCGACCCCGCGCTCGTACATGGCGAGCCAGCTCCGCTGGACCCGGACCGGGTCCGGGTCGTCGTTGCTGTCCAGCACGATCCGGTCGGTGCGGTGCGGGTACAGCTCGTTGTAGACCGCGCCGACGTACGTGCCGTAGGACACGCCCCACGCGGAGATCTTCCGCTCGCCGAGCGCGGCCCGGACACGGTCGATGTCGTGGGCCTCGGCGACCGTGCTGAGGTGCTTCACCAGCTCCCCGCCGTTCTCGGCGCAGGCGTCGGCGAGGCGCCGCGCGGTGGCCAGGTTGCCGTCGACGGAGCCGTCGGGGGCGGGCCAGGGGCGGGTGACGGACGTGGCCAGGTCGGCGCGGTCCAGGCCGCAGCTCACGGATGTCGACGGCGCGTTGCCGCGCGGGGCGAAACCGATCAGGTCGTAGCGGTCCCGCACCTCCTGCGGCAGTCTCTGCCCCTTGCCCGAGGGGTCGTTCAGACTTGAGCCGCCCGGTCCACCGGGGATGAGCAGCAGGACGCCGCGCCGCGCGGACGGCTGCTCGCTCGGTATGCGGGAGAGCGCGAGGTCGACGGTGGGGCCGTCGGGGTCGGTGTGGTCCAGCGGTACCGCGAGCGTCGCGCACTGCTGCCGGGGGTCGACGCCGGTCCCGGCCGGGCAGTCCGCCCAGTCGAGCGGGGCGGCGGCGGAGGAGGGGGCGCGGCTCACGGCGGCGGCCCCCACGGGCGCCGCCGCGCCGAGCAGGACGGCGGAGACACCGAGGAGGGCGGCGGCCCGCCGGACACGAGAGGTGCGTGTGATCCGAGTCATGGGGAGAGCCTCGCGGAACGGCACCCGCCGTCGAATCCGGCCAGCAGCCGTGTTCGTACGGGGGTATGCCCCCGTATTCGCGCTCACGCTCGAAAACAGGCGGGGCAGGGCATCACTTGCTCGAACGGCGTACGCCCCCGCTGTCCGGCCCCGATCGTGAACTTCCCGCCAAGACAGCGCACTTGCCGCTCCCTGACCCCCCGGCCGCCCGGTGCCGAAACGTCACCTTGGGGACGCGGAACGGACGGCCGAAGAACAGAGGAGGCACGGTGGGAGAGCGGAGGACGCGGTGAGGGAACCGGTGGGTTCGTACGTCGTGGACACACGGAACGGCAAGGTGGGGATCGTCATGGGGCACGAGGGCCCGTACACGCAGCTGCGGCCGCACGGCGGCGGCCGGGAGTGGGACGCCGACCCCGGAGCCGTGCGCCGGGCCACACCCAGGGAGCGCATCGGCGTGGCGACGGCGTACGCCAATGCCCGCAGCCGCGGAGAGGTGTCCTGAACGTGGGGGACAATGGGTGCCATGAGTCTGTTCCGCGACGACGGCATCGTGCTGCGCACCCAGAAGCTGGGTGAGGCGGACAGGATCATCACTCTGCTCACCCGCGGTCACGGACGGGTACGCGCCGTGGCGCGCGGCGTGCGCCGCACCAAGAGCAAGTTCGGCGCGCGCCTCGAACCGTTCTCCCACGTCGACGTGCAGTTCTTCGCGCGCGGCAGCGAGCTGGTGGGCCGCGGCCTGCCGCTGTGCACGCAGAGCGAGACCATCGCGCCCTACGGTGCGGGCATCGTCACCGACTACGCCCGGTACACGGCGGGGACGGCGATGCTGGAGACCGCCGAGCGGTTCACCGACCACGAGGGCGAACCGGCCGTGCAGCAGTACCTGCTGCTCGTCGGCGGCCTGCGCACGCTCGCCCGCGGCGAGCACACCGCGGGCCTCGTCCTCGACGCCTTCCTGCTGCGCTCCCTCGCGGTCAACGGCTACGCGCCGACCTTCGGTGACTGCGCGAAGTGCGGCCTGCCGGGGCCGAACCGGTTCTTCTCGGTCGGATCGGGCGGCTCCGTCTGCGTGGACTGCCGGGTGCCCGGCAGCGTCGTACCCTCGCCCCAGGCCCTGGAACTGCTCGGCGCGCTGCTTGCGGGAGACTGGGGCACGGCGGACGCGGCCGAGCCCCGGCACGTCCGGGAGGGCAGCGGACTGGTCTCCGCCTACCTGCACTGGCATCTGGAGCGGGGACTGCGCTCCCTGCGGTACGTCGAGAAGTAGGAGAACCACACATGGCCGTACGCGGAATCCTCGGAGGCAGGCGCCGGGAGTACCGGACGCCCGACCCGCATCCGTCCGGCGCGCGGCCCCCGAAGGTCCCCGGCGAGCTGGTCCCCGAGCACGTGGCCATCGTCATGGACGGCAACGGCCGCTGGGCCAAGGAGCGCGGACTGCCGCGCACCGAGGGCCACAAGGTCGGCGCCGAGCGGGTCGTGGACGTCCTCCAGGGCGCGATCGAGATGGGCGTGCGGAACATCTCGCTGTACGCCTTCTCCACCGAGAACTGGAAGCGCTCGCCGGACGAGGTGCGCTTCCTGATGAACTTCAACCGCGACTTCATCCGCAAGTCCCGCGACACCCTCGACGAACTCGGCGTCCGGGTCCGCTGGGTGGGCCGGATGCCCCGGCTGTGGAAGTCGGTGGCCAAGGAACTCCAGGTCGCCCAGGAGCAGACCAAGGGCAACGACCGGCTCACCCTGTACTTCTGCATGAACTACGGCGGCCAGGCCGAGATCGCCGACGCCGCGCGGTCCATCGCCGAGGCGGTCCGGGCGGGCCGGCTGGACCCTGCCAAGGTCACCGAGAAGACGATCGCGAAGCACCTGTACTACCCGGACATGCCGGACGTGGACCTGTTTCTGCGGCCCAGCGGCGAGCAGCGCACGTCCAACTTCCTGCTGTGGCAGTCCGCGTACGCGGAGCTGGTCTTCCAGGACGTGCTGTGGCCGGACTTCGACCGGCGTGATCTGTGGCGCGCGTGCCTTGAGTTCGCGTCCCGCGACCGTCGGTTCGGGGGTGCGATCCCCAACGAGGTGCCTCCGGCGGAGGAGGAGTAACCGGCTGCGGGCAGGTGGGTGGAGTGCGCAGTTCCCCGCGCCCCCAGAAGGGGCGCGGGGAACTGCGCGACCAGCCGACCACCCGCCCGCGGACGAGCTTCGCTCAGCGCGCCGCGCAGTCGGCACACGTGCCGAAGATCTCCACCGTGTGGGCGACGTTGACGTAGCCGTGCTCGGCGGCGATCGCCTCCGCCCACTTCTCCACCGCCGGCCCCTCCACCTCGACGGCCTTGCCGCACGACCGGCACACGAGATGGTGATGGTGGTCACCACTGCTGCACCGGCGGTAGACGGACTCGCCGTCGGCGGTGCGCAGGACATCGACCTCGCCCGCGTCGGCGAGGGACTGCAGCGTGCGGTAGACCGTGGTGAGCCCGACCGAGTCGCCCTTGTGCTTGAGCATGTCGTGGAGCTCCTGTGCGCTGCGGAACTCCTCCACCTCTTCGAGGGCCGCCGACACGGCGGCCCGCTGCCGGGTGGCGCGGCCCTTCACGGGCGGTCCAGCGGTGGTCACCGGTTGCCTCCTCACGTCTGCGCTGCCCGGCCCATTGTGCCAGTCCGGACAGCGGTCGGTCAGACGTCGATCACACACCGGTCATACCCCGACCTCGTCACCGGCCGCCCGCCCGGCGGGAACGGAGCATCCCTCGACGGGGGCGGCCGCTGCCGCCGCCCGCGCGCGTCGCCGGGCCAGCGGCGTGGAGAGCGCGGTCAGCACGATGAACGCGGCGATGGTCAGCAGCACGATCGTCGCGCCGGGCGGCACGTCCTGGTAGTACGAGGTGACCGTGCCGCCGAGGGTGACCGCGACGCCGATCGCGACGGCGATGGCGAAGGTCGCGGCGAAGCTGCGGCTGAGCGCCTGCGCGGCGGCCACCGGGACCACCATCAGCGCGGAGACCAGCAGCAGGCCGACGACGCGCATGGCGACGGTCACGGTCACGGCGGCGGTGACGGCGGTCAGCAGGTTGAGCGCGCGCACCGGCAGCCCGGTGACCCGCGCGAACTCCTCGTCCTGGCTGACCGCGAAGAGCTGTCGGCGCAGTCCCAGGGTGACGAGGACCACGAACGCGGCGAGGCAGCAGATCGCGGTGACGTCCGACTCGCTCACCGTCGACAGCGAACCGAAGAGGTACGAGGTGAGGTTGGCGTTGGAGCCGCCGGGCGCGAGGTTGATGAACATCACACCGCCGGCCATGCCGCCGTAGAAGAGCATCGCGAGGGCGATGTCGCCGCGGGTGCGGCCGTACCAGCGGATCAGCTCCATCAGGACGGCGCCCAGCACGGAGACCAGCGTCGCCATCCACACCGGGGACCAGGAGAGCAGGAAGCCGAGGCCGACGCCGGTCATCGCGACGTGGCCGATGCCGTCGCCCATCAGGGCCTGGCGGCGCTGGACCAGGTAGATGCCGATCGCGGGGGCGGTGATGCCGACCAGGACGGCCGCGAGCAGCGCCCGCTGCATGAAGGCGTAGTTCAGGATGTCCATCAGCTCAGCAGTCCCGTGCGGATCGGTTCGGCGCCCGCCGGTGCGTGCGGGTGTACATGGTCGTGGCCGGGCAGAGCATGCTGGCCGACGGCCTTCGGGGGCGGGCCGTCGTGCAGGACGCAGCCGTCGCGCAGGACGACCGCCCGGTCGATCAGGGGTTCCAGGGGGCCCAGTTCGTGCAGGACGAGCAGGACCGTCGTACCGGCCGCGACCTGCTGTTTCAGCGTCTCGGCGAGGACTTCCTGGCTGGCCAGGTCGACGCCGGCCATCGGCTCGTCCATGATCAGCAGCTCGGGTTCGGCGGCGAGCGCGCGGGCGATCAGGACCCGCTGGTGCTGGCCGCCGGAGAGGGCGTTGACCGAGTCCTTGGCCCGGTCCGCCATGCCGACCAGCTCCAGGGCGGCCCGTACGGCCGCGTGGTCGGCCTTGCGGAGCACGCCGAAGCGGGCCCGGGAGAGCCGGCCCGAGGAGACGACCTCGGTCACCGTGGCGGGGACGCCGCCCGCGGCGGTGGTGCGCTGCGGTACGTAGCCGACGCGCGCCCAGTCGCGGAAGCGGCGCCGCGGGGTGCCGAACAGCTCGACGTCCCCGGCCGCCACCGGCACCTGGCCGATGACGGTGCGCACGGCGGTGGACTTGCCGGAGCCGTTCGCGCCGAGCAGCGCGACGACCTCGCCGCGGTGGACGGCGAGGTCGATGCCGCGCAGGACGAGGCGTGAGCCCAGTTCGGCGCGGACGCCGCGCAGGGATATGACGGGCTCGTCGCTCACGGATTCCTCCAGGGGGTCACTTGGCGCCGAGGGCGGACTTCAGCGCTTCGAGGTTGGACTGCATGACCTCGACGTAGTCCTCGCCCTTGGACTTGTCGGTGATGCCTTCGAGCGGGTCGAGGACGTCGGTCTTCAGCCCCGCGTCCTTGGCGAGTGTCTTCGCGGTCTTGTCCGACACCAGTGTCTCGTAGAACACGGTGGTCACGCCGTCGGCCTTGGCCTCGGTCTGCAGCTCCTTGATCCGGGCGGGGCTGGGCTCGCTCTCCGGGTCGAGGCCGTTGATGGCCTCCTGGGTGAGGCCGTAGCGCTCGGCGAGGTAGCCGAAGGCGGCGTGGTTGGTGAAGAAGACCTTGGTCTCGACGTCCTTGAGGCCGTTCTCGTAGGCGGTGTTCAGCCCGTCGAGGCGGACGGCGAGCTTCTCGGCGTTGGCCTTGTACGTCTCGGCGTGGTCCGGGTCGGCCTTCTCCAGCGCCTTCGCGACACCGTCGGCGATCTCGGCGTACTTCACCGGGTCGAGCCAGACGTGCGGGTCGAGGCCGCTCTCCCCCTCGGAGTGCTCCTCCTCTTCCGCGTGCTCCTCGTCCCCGTGGTCGTGCTCGACGTCGCCGTGGTCCTCCAGCTTCGTCAGCGTCGCCGCGTCGATCTTCGTCTTCACGTCGGACTGGGCGACGGCCTCGTCGACGGCGGGCTGCAGGGACTTCAGGTAGAGCACCGCGTCCGCCTCGCCCATCTCGGCGGTCTGCCTGGTGCTCAGCTCCAGGTCGTGGGGTTCCTGGCCGGGCTCGGTGAGGGAGGTGACCTTCACCCGGTCTCCGCCGATCTGCTCGGCGAGGTACTGCATGGGATAGAACGACGCGACGACGTCCAGCTTGCCGTCACCGCTCCCGCTGTCCGCCTCCGCGCTGTCGCTGGAGCAGGCGGAGAGAGTGGTGAGGCCGAGGGCGGCGGCTGCCGCGACGGCTATTCCGGATATATGGCGTCGTCGTACGTTCATGACACTCATTTTCAACGATTCTGGAAACCGTTGTCAACAACGCCCTCATGTGACCCGGGGAACCCCCGATTTGGTCGAGGGGCAGGCCCCGCCGGTAACCTGAAGCATTCGCTGGAAGCATCTCGCTTCGTCGCCCGTCGTCGTAATGAAGAGAGCACCGTGGCCGCCGACAAGATCGACACCATCGTCAGCCTGAGCAAGCGCCGTGGCTTCGTTTTCCCCTGTAGTGAGATCTACGGCGGTCAGCGTGCCGCCTGGGACTACGGCCCGCTCGGTGTCGAGCTCAAGGAGAACCTCAAGCGCCAGTGGTGGCGCTACATGGTGACGTCGCGCGAGGACGTCGTCGGTATCGACTCGTCCGTGATCCTCGCCCCCGAGGTCTGGGTCGCCTCCGGCCACGTCGCCACCTTCACGGACCCGCTGACCGAGTGCACCTCCTGCCACAAGCGGTTCCGCGCGGACCACCTGGAGGAGGCGTACGAGGAGAAGAAGGGCCGCGCCCCGGAGAACGGCCTCGCCGACCTCAACTGCCCCAACTGCGGCAACAAGGGCACCTTCACCGAGCCCAAGCAGTTCTCGGGCCTGCTCTCCACCCACCTCGGCCCGACCCAGGACAGCGGCTCCGTCGCCTACCTGCGGCCCGAGACCGCGCAGGGCATCTTCACCAACTTCGGCCAGGTGCAGACCACTTCGCGCCGCAAGCCGCCGTTCGGCATCGCCCAGATGGGCAAGTCCTTCCGCAACGAGATCACGCCCGGCAACTTCATCTTCCGCACCCGCGAGTTCGAGCAGATGGAGATGGAGTTCTTCGTCAA
>NZ_JAVRHI010000211.1:0-5525 GCF_034105845.1 Streptomyces sp. CRN 30
GCGACAAGCCCGGGAGGCACGATTCATGAGTGAGCGAGCTCTTCGCGGCACGCGCCTCGTGGTGACCAGCTACGAGACGGACCGCGGCATCGACCTGGCCCCGCGCCAGGCCGTGGAGTACGCATGCGAGAAGGGGCACCGGTTCGAGATGCCCTTCTCGGTCGAGGCGGAGATTCCGCCGGAGTGGGAGTGCAAGGTCTGCGGGGCCCAGGCACTCCTGGTGGACGGCGACGGCCCAGAGGAGAAGAAGGCCAAGCCCGCGCGTACGCACTGGGACATGCTGATGGAGCGGCGCACCCGCGAGGAGCTCGAAGAGGTCCTCGAGGAGCGGCTGGCCGTTCTGCGATCCGGCGCGATGAATATCGCGGTGCATCCGCGGGACAGTCGCAAGAGTGCGTAGTCCCTGCGGGGCTTTGTGATGGTCGAGGGCGCCGTACCTTTCCGGGTACGGCGCCCTCGGTCGTGTCCTGTCGGTCGTGTTCTGTCGGTCGTGTTCGGGGCTGCTCGGCCTTACGGCCTTGTCCTCGAACGCCGGACGGGCTGAATGGTGCCGACCGACCGGGTCGGATCCAGCTGAACGGGTCAGCGGGTCAGTGGGGGCCTGGGGCTCTGGGGCGGGCCGTCGGGGGTGTCGTCGTGTATGACCTCGCCCTGGACCACCTTGCCGTCGGGGCGGTGCATGCGGGCCTGACGGAAGGCGTCGCCCAGGGTGCCGGGGCCGGCCTCGCGCAGGCGGCGTTCCACCGAGCGCTCGGCGGAGCGGCTGACGGCCTTCTGGACCGGGGGCAGGAGGAGGAGCAGGCCCACGACGTCCGAGAGCAGGCCGGGGATCATCACCAGCAGGCCGCCCAGCATCATCAGCCCGTTGCCCTCGCTGTTCGGACGGGCGGCGGGCTCCGTGCCGTTCTGCTGCCTGCGCACCGTCTCCTGGAGGTTGCGGAAGGCGCGGCGCCCGGCCCGCTTGATGATCACGGAGCCGAGGACCACGCCGGCCAGCAGGACCAGGAAGACCACGAAGCCGTTGGACGCGCCGGCGACCAGGGTCAGCAGCCAGATCTCCAGCACCAGCCACGCGGCGACGCCCAGCGGCAGGTACGTCCGCAGGCGTGAGCGGCGGGTGCGGGAGGGCGGCCTGGGGGTCTGAGCACCGGTCGTCATGTCTCCAGTGTGCCTGGGCCCGGCTCAGTGCGGGATAAGGGCCCGGTCAGGAGGTTCCGGGCTGCCGCTGCGAGGTGCGGCCGGGCTTGTCGCGGTCCTTGATGCGGCCGACGCGCTCCCCGACGCCCCAGGCGGTGACCCGCCAGAGGGCCTCCACGAAGATGTCGCGGCTCATCTTGGAGTCGCCCAGCTCGCGCTCGACGAAGGTGATCGGCACCTCGACCACGTGGTAGCCGGCCTTCACCGCGCGGCGGGCCAGGTCGACCTGGAAGCAGTAGCCCTGCGACGCCACGTCGGTCAGGCCGAGGCCCTCCAGGGTCTCCCGCCGGAAGGCGCGGTAGCCGCCCGTGATGTCGCGCAGCGGCAGGTCGAGGGCGAGCCGCGAGTAGAGACTGCCGCCGCGGGAGATGACCTCGCGGGACTTGGGCCAGTTCACCACCCGGCCGCCGGGGACCCAGCGCGAGCCGAGGACCAGGTCGGCGCTCTTCAGCGCGGTCAGCAACCGCGGCAGTTCCTCGGGCTGGTGGGAGCCGTCGGCGTCCATTTCGACCAGGACGCCGTAGTCGTGCTCCAGGCCCCAGCGGAAGCCCGCGAGGTAGGCGGCGCCGAGCCCTTCCTTGCCCTTGCGGTGCAGGACCCGGACGTGGTCGTCGGCGGCGGCCAGCTCGTCGGCGAGCTTGCCGGTGCCGTCGGGGCTGTTGTCGTCGGCCACCAGGACGTGGGCGTCGGGGACCGCGGCACGCACGCGCCCGACGATCGCCTTGATGTTCTCCGCCTCGTTGTAGGTCGGAATGATCACCAGGGGCGTGCCGAGCGGGCCGAACCTTCTCGCCTGGTCCGATGCCCCTCGCGTCCCGTCGCCGTCGCTCACTGCTGCCCCTTCATGTCCGTACGCAGGGCACCACCATAGTGGCCGGGGCCTGCGATGACATGACAGGACGTCCGTCCGGCGGTGTCGTTTCCCCGGGAGCGGGGTAGCAATGGGTCTTTATGGGACGCCGCGTGGACCGTCCGGCGGTTCCCGGCTGCGGATGGGGGCCCGGCGCCCTTCGGGCCGACCTGGGACCCGCTGGCTGCGGATCGACCTGAAGCCGTTGTCTACTGAGCCCCCGGGCCCCACCCGGGTCACACCTCCCGACCGGCCGGAACGTTCCCTCGCCGTGGCGCTGGCGCTGAGCCTGGCTCTCAGTGGCGGTGCCCCGGTGCGGCACACCGTCCCTGACCCAGCGGCGCCGCGGCGTGTCGCGACAGTTCCCCGGTCGGGCGTCCGGTGGTGGACTCCGCCGAACCTACCCGCCCCGCGCCGCCGCCTGTCAACAGCCGTTTGACCTGCGGTGTTCGGATCAATGCCCTGGTCAGCGACGAGGCGGGCCGGGCGGTGCGACACAGGGACGGAGGAAAGATCGTCGCCCCGTCGGACGTGGGGATCACTCGCCCGGCCGTACGAAGACCGTCCGTCCGCCGACGACGGTGCGCAGGCAGACCGGCAGGTCGCGGCCCGGGGCGAGGTCGGGCAGGCCGGGGGTGCCGGAGCGCGGGTCGGTCGACCAGCGGGCGACCCGGTCGTCGGGGGCCTGGACCACCAGGTCGCCGGTGTGCCACACGGCGTAGTCGGCGGGCGCGCCCGGCACCAGGACGCCCGCGTCGTCCCGGCCGACCGCCCGCCAGCCGCCCCGCGTGTGCGCCGTGAACGCGGCGCGCACCGAGACGCGGTGCTCCGGCGTGCGGTGGAAGGCGGCGGCCCGGACGGTGCCCCAGGGGTCGAGGGGGGTGACCGGGCTGTCGGAGCCGAAGGCGAGCGGGACGCCGGCCCGCAGCAGGGCCGCGAAGGGGTTGAGGGTGCGGGCCCGGTCGGCGCCCAGGCGGCGGGCGTACATGCCGTCCTCGCCGCCCCACAGGGCGTCGAAGGCCGGCTGCACGGAGGCGGTCAGGCCCAGTTCGGCGAAGGCGGCGACGGTCTCGGGGGTGAGCATCTCGGCGTGTTCGACGCGGTGGCGGGCGGCGCGGACACGGGCGAGGCCGAGCTTCTCGGCGGCGGCGCGCACGCCCTCGACGACCGCGGTGACGGCGGCGTCGCCGATGGCGTGGAAACCCGCCTGGAGTCCGGCCTCGGTGCAGGCCACGACGTGCGAGGCGACCGCGGCGGCGTCGAGGTGGGCGACCCCGGTGCCGCCGGCGCCGTCCGCGTCGGCGTAGGGGCTGTGCAGGCAGGCGGTGTGCGAGCCGAGGGAGCCGTCCACGAAGAGGTCGCCGGCGGCACCGACCGCGCCCAGCTCCCGGGCCTTGTCGACGTCCTGTTCGGCCCAGTAGCCGATCACCCGGGGGCCGTCCTCCTCGGCCGCCAGGCGCAGCAGGCCGGTCAGGTCGTCCTCGGAGGAGATGTCGGGGCCTGCGCATTCGTGAACGGTTCCGATGCCGAGCGAGGCGGCGCGGGCGAGGGCCGCGCGCTGGGCCGCGGCGCGTTGGCCGGCGGTGACGGCGCCGAGAGCGGTGGCGCGCACCGCGTGGTGGGCGTCGCCGGTGAGGGCGTCGTCCGCGCGGCCGTCCGCGCCCGGTGCCAGGTCGAGCAGGGCGGTGCTGACGACCGCCGAGTGGACGTCGATGCGGCTGAGATAGAGGGGACGGCCGCCGGTGGCCTCGTCGAGTTCGGCGCGGGTCGGCGGGCGGCCCTCCGGCCAGGCGGAGGCGTCCCAGCCGTGGCCGAGCAGGACCCGGTCGGCGGGCCGGGCGGCGGCGAACTCCCGCACCCGGGCCAGGGCGGCGGGCAGGGAGGGCGCGTCGGACAGGTCGAGGCCGGTGAGGGCGAGACCGGTGGCGGTGGTGTGCACATGTGCGTCGGTGAACGCCGGGGTGACCAGAGCGCCGTCGAGGTCGATCACCTCGTCCACGCCGTCCGCGAAGGCGTCGGCCGCGCCCTCGGAGCCGACCCAGGCGACCTGGCCGCGTTCGACGACCATGGCCGTCGCGAAGGGGTCGGCGGGACTGTGGACCTCGCCGCGGCGCAGCAGGACGGTCTCGGTCGGGGCGTGGGACTCACTCATGGGCACCAGTCTCGCCCCTCGCCCCGGGGGCCCCGCACGCGGCCGGTCGTATCCGTGTCGTATCCGTGTCGGGTCCGCGTCGGGTCCGCGGCGGATTCGCGGCGGATTCGCGTCAGGGCCGCGTCAGATCCGCGGCGGGCGGGCCTCGTAGGGGGTGGAGAGCACCACCGTCGTGCGGGTCGACACGCCGGCCAGGGAGCGTAGCCGGGCGAGGAGTTCCTCCAGCTCGTGCGGGGTGGCGACGCGCACCTTGAGGATGTAGTTCTCGTCGCCGGCGACGCTGTGGCACGCCTCGATCTCGGGGACGCCCGCCAGGCGGTCCGCGATGTCGTCGGGGGCGCTGGGGTCGAAGGGTTTGACCGAGATGAAGGCGGTCATCGGCAGCCCGACGGCCTCCGGGTCGACGACCGCGGCGTACCCGCGGATGACGCCGCGCTGTTCCAGCCGGCGCACGCGCTGGTGCACGGCCGACGTGGACAGGCCCGTGGCCTTGCCCAGGTCGGTGTAGCTCATCCGCCCGTCCTTGACGAGCAGCTGCACGATCTGTCGGTCCAGCTCCTCCATGGCGCAAGAACCTACAGTGCGCTTGACCTCCAGGCACACCTGAGCAGCACGGACCCCTTCCGGTAACCGTGGCGACAGGGCACCTGCGAACGGCATGTGACGAACGCCACACCCCTCGAACGCTCTCCGTGATGTTCCCGTGATTACCGGCAGTGGGTGACGGGAAGTGCTTGCTGTGGTCGAGGCCGCAGTGCCTTCACGGCCCAGCCCGAGGGGGAGAATCCCATGCAGAGTCTTCAGCGCCCTGGTCGTACCGCGCCCAAGCGGCAGCAGCCGGTGGTCGAGCCCGCGCCGGAGGGTGTCGAACCCGACGCCTTCGACGACGACGAGCTCGACGCCTACGACACCTTCGAGATGTACCGGGTGATCTGCCCGGACTGCGCGCAGCCCATCGCCCTGCTGGCGGACGAGGAGGTCCTCCCGGAGCACGCGCTGTGCGCCTCGCCGTGGAACCCGTTCGGGCTCACGGTCTGCGCCGGCACCGGTCGCCGGGCGGGTGACGCCCGCCCCGCGGACGAGTCGCTGCGGCCGCAGGAGCAGGACACCGCCCTGCTGCTGACGCTCCCCCAGGGTCTGGACTGGCGGATGCAGCCGTTCTCGCACGTCGGTGGTCCGGGCTCGCGCCCGATGCGGGTACCGACGATGCGGCGCCAGGCCGCCGCCTGATCCCACGCACCACGGGCGCCGGGCGCCCACCCCCGCCACACCCACTCCGCACCGCGCACGCCCCCGCGCCCGCGCGGTGCGGAGCGCTGCCCGCCC
>NZ_JAVRHI010000212.1:0-3703 GCF_034105845.1 Streptomyces sp. CRN 30
CGGTGGCCGCGCTCATAGCGTTCGCCGCCGCCGCGGGCCCGCTGCTGGCGGCCGCCGGCTGGATGATCGGCGGCGCCGACGGCCCGCTGCAGCGGCGCGACCCCGTGCAGGTGCCCGCGTTCGTCGCGGAGGAGAGCGGCACCCGCGACCAGGCCCGCACCCTGGTCCTCGACAGCGACTCGTCCGCCTCGGTCGGCTACACCCTGGTCCGCGGTTCCGGCGCCCGCCTCGGCGACGCCGAACTGGCCGCGGCGGCCGGCGGCAACGAGCGGCTCGACAAGGTCGTGGCCAACCTCGTCGCGGGCTCCGGCGCCGACCAGGCCGACGAACTCGGCGGCTTCGCCGTGCGCTACGTCCTCGTCCGCGAGGGCACGCCCCGTGAGGTCGGCCGCGTCCTGGACGCCACGCCCGGTCTCAGCCGGCTCGGCGAGCAGGACGGCAGCGCGCTGTGGCGCGTGGACCGGCAGGTGGCCCGCGCGACCGTCGTCCCCGCCTCCGGCACGGGCGAGCCGGAGCCCGTCGCGGCCGGCCCCGTGGACATCCACACCACCCTTCCCGAGGGCGGCGCGGGCCGCGTCCTGCGCCTCGCCGACACCGCCGACGAGGGCTGGACCGCCACCCTCGACGGCAAGCCGCTCACCCGCGTCACGGTCGACGGCTGGGCCCAGGGCTTCGAACTGCCCGCGGGCGGCGGGAGGCTGGACGTCACCTACGAGGCGCCGCTGAGCCACACCGGCTGGCTGTGGGCCCAGGGCGCGCTCGCCGTCGTCCTGGTGGTGCTCGCCCTGCCGGGCCGCCGCCGGGACGTCGACGACGACCTCCCCGAGGAGCCCGTCGTCCCCGCCCAGGACCTCACCGGCGACGGCCGCCGGGCGCGCCGCCTGCGTGCCCAGGCCGAGGCGGAACAGGCCGGGGCCGCGCACGCGGAGGCCGGTCGGGACGACGACGCCACCCAGCCGCCCGCCGGGCAGGAGGTGCCGGAGCCGACCGGCGTCCCCCAGCAGCAGGAGTACGGCGCCTGGGACACGCCGGGTCACGCGGGCACCGAGTACGGCGGGTACGGCACCGACGCGTACCAGCAGGGCCAGCAGTACCCCGCGGGCGGCTACCAGCAGCCCTACCAGGCGGATCCCTACCAGGGCGCCCAGTACGACCCGTACGCCTACGGGGACACGAACGGTCCGTACGGCCAGACGTACGAGCAGGGCTACGAGGCGCCGTACGACCCGGCGCGCGGCACCGACAGTGAGCGCCCCGACGGAGGCCGGCAGTGAACCGCACCACCCTGTCCCTGATCGCCGGCGCCACCGCGCTCGCCGCGGTCACCGGCTTCGCCGCGCTCACCGAGCCCGCCGCACCCGCCGGGTCCACCGCCGGGGCGGCCGCCCGGCTGCCGGTGGAGCGCACGAGCCTGCTCTGCCCGCAGCCGGGCGCATCGGACCTCGCGGAGACCACGTACACGTCCTTCACGCCCGTCACGAAGGGCACCGGGGACGACGGCGAGGCCGCCCTGGTGGCCGCGGACGGGAGCACGGCGGACGGCGGGGACGGCGGCGGGAAGAAGACCGCCGAGCCCGTCCTGGCGCCGAAGGAGCCCGGCAAGCCGGTCACCGCGACCGCCGACGGCGCCGAGTCGCCCGCCCTCGTCGGCATCGCCGAGGGGACGCTGGCGCCCGGGTGGACCGTCCAGCAGACCACCGAGATCGAGGCGGGCGCCGGGCGGGGTCTGCTCGGCACCAACTGCACCGCGCCGGACACCGAGTTCTGGTTCGCCGGGGCCAGTACGGCCGTGGACCGCACCGACTACGCCCACCTGACCAACCCGGACGACTCCGCCGCCGTCGTCGACATCGAGCTGTACGGCAAGGACGGCGAGCTGGAGACGACCGTCGGGGAGGGCATCACGGTCCCGGGGCGCTCCGACGAGTCCGTGCTGCTGTCCACGCTCACGGACGCCGCGGAGACGGACCTGACCGTGCACGTCAGCGTGCGCAGCGGGCGCGTCGCGGCGGCCGTCCAGGCCCTGGACGACGAGCTGGGCGGCGACTGGCTGGCGCCGACGGCCGACCCGTCGGGCAGCCTGGTCCTGCCGGGCATCCCCGAGGACGCCACGGAGGTGCGGCTGGTGGCCTTCGTGCCGGGGAACACGGACGCCGACCTGAAGGTGCGCCTGGCCTCGCCCACGGGACAGATCACTCCGGTGGGCCACGAGACGCTCCACGTGAAGGCCGGCATGACGGCCGCCGTCGACCTGGGCGACGTCACCCGCGGCGAGGCCGGTTCGCTGGTGCTGACGCCGACGAGCGTGTCGACCCCCGTGGTCGCCGCCGTGCGGGTGGTCCGCGGCAAGGGCGACGACCGGGAGACGGCGTTCGTCCCGGCGAGCCGTCCGGTGGGCACGCGCGCGTCGGTCGCGGGCAACAGCGAGAAGGGCACCACGCTGGCCGTGACCGCTCCCGAGGCCGCCGCCGAGGTCGAGGTGACCGCGTCCGCGGGCAGCGGGGGCGGCACGGCGGCGACGAAGACGTACAAGATCCCGGCGGGCACGACGCAGCACGTGGAGGTGCCCGTCCCGAGCGGTCTGAAGGGCACGTACGCGCTGACGGTCGAGCCGGTCTCCGGGGGGCCCGTCCACGCCTCCCGCACGCTGGTGGCGGATTCCGGCGACGGCGTGGGCTTCACGGTGCAGATGCTGCCGGACGACCGGGGGACCGTGGCGGTGCCGGAGGCGGAGGAGGACCTGTCGGTGCTGCTCCGCTAGGGCGGCGCCCGCGGTGGGCGGGCGCCCGCGACGGGGTGGGCCCGCGGTGGGGCGGGTCCTCAGTCCTCGCCGTCGCCGTCGCCGTAGCGGGGGTCCACCGTCTCCGGGGTGAGGCCGAGGAGTTCGGCGACCTGCTCCACCACGATCTCGTGGACCAGTGCGGCGCGCTCGTCGCGGCCCTTGGTGCGGATCTCGACCGGGCGGCGGTAGACGACGACACGCGCGCGGCCGCCCTCCTGGGCCGGGACCGTGCCCCCGAGGGGGACGGCCTCGTCGTTCCAGGCGGTGCCCGGGCCGTCCAGGCGCGGCACCTCGAGGACGAGGAAATCGATGTCGGCCAGTTGCGGCCAGTGCCGCTCCAGCCGCTCCACGGAGTCCTGCACCAGATCCGCGAACACCTCGGCGCGGCTCGCCGAGAGGGGCACCTGCGGCGGTGCGACAGGACCGCGCATGCCCCTGCCGTGCCGGTCGCGGCGGCGGGGCCCGGGCGCGGCGGCACGGGGCGGTACGGCGTTGTCGGTCACCCGGGAAGCGTATGCCTCACCAGGGGTGCGGCGCCGGGTGTCCGCGCCCGTCCCCGGTCGTGTCGGCGCATGTCCGATCAAGCCAAGCTCGGGCTCGTTTCCGTATCTTTCCAAGACGGGCGAACTTACGGCAATTGACCTAGTTCGCGAGGGAAAGCGATCGACCCTGATGGCGTTCGGCATTGTGGACAAACGGCTCCGACCTGGTCGTAAAGGTGCGCCCCGTGGGGTGTGTGAGGTGCTTCACGGCGCGACACGGTCGGGTGACGTGGAGGGGAGTCGTCGCGGCCCGCTCAAGAGTGCGGTACCGTCCAACGTCGTGAGCCCTGTACGTCGCTGTTCGCGCACCGCTTGCGGCCGTCCCGCCGTAGCGACGCTGACGTACGTCTACGCCGACTCGACCGCGGTCCTCGGCCCG
>NZ_JAVRHI010000213.1:0-37637 GCF_034105845.1 Streptomyces sp. CRN 30
CGAGCGCGCCGCCGGGCGGCTGGCGGCGGCCGACGAGTTCGACGCCGGGCGGCTGGCCCAGCTGACCCCCGCGGCCACGGCGCAGCTCGCCGCCCAGACCGGCGCTCCCGTGCCGGTCCACCACCGGCTGACCGGCGACCACCTGGTCGTCGGCGCCGACGGACGGGTGCGCGGGGTGCTCGGCTGGACGGACGTGGTCCTCGGCGACCCCGCCGAGGACATCGCGTCCCTCGCGCTCGCCGTGGGCTCCCCGGCCGCGGTCCGCGCCGCCACACTGGCCGGGTACGGCGCCCGCCCCTGTCTGCGCGGCCTGTGGCTGGCCCGCTGCGACGGCCTCCTCGCCGCGGCCGGGGCCCTCGCGGGCGGCGCCCCCGAGCCCCCGCAGCCCCTCACGGACCGCCTGCACCGGGCCTGGGAGCCGATCATGCTGGAACGCGTGACGGAACTGCGCGACGAGAACGCCGGCCCGGACCCCTCCGGGCCGCCGGACGTCTCCGGGCTGCCGGACGCCTCCGGGCTGCCGGACGCCTCCGGGCCGGCGGATGGCTCCGGGGCCGCGGACGCCTCCGGGCCGGCGACCTACTGACCGTGGTCTCTCGGGTCTTCCCGGCCCGCCCTCGTCACTCCTGCAACAACACCACCGCCGTCTCCCCCGGCACCCTCAGTACCCCGTCGTCGCCCGGGGCCTCCACCGGGGTCCACGCCGCGAGGACGCGGGCGGGGCGGGTGCCCAGGGGGATCGCCGCCTCGCGCGGGGCGAGGTTGACCGCGACCCGGATGTCCCCGCGCCGGAAGGCGAGCCAGCGGGCCTCCGCGTCGAAGGCCACCTTCGTGCCGGTGAGGGCGGGGTCCGTGAGGTCCGGCCGTTCGTGGCGCAGGGCGATGAGCCGCCGGTACCAGTCGAGCACGCGCGCGTGGGGCTCGCGTTCCGGCTCGGACCAGTCGAGGCAGGAGCGGTCCCGGGTCGCCGGGTCCTGCGGGTCGGGCACGTCCTCCTCCTTCCAGCCGTGCGCCGCGAACTCCCGCCGCCGGCCCCGCCGTACCGCCTCCGCTAGGTCGGGGTCGGTGTGGTCGGTGAAGTACTGCCAGGGCGTGCCCGCCGCCCACTCCTCGCCCATGAACAGCATCGGCGTGAACGGCGACGTCAGCGTCAGCGCTGCCGCGCAGGCCAGCAGCCCGGGGGAGAGCACGGCGGCGAGGCGGTCGCCCTGCGCGCGGTTGCCGACCTGGTCGTGGGTCTGGCTGTAGGCGAGCAGCCGGTGCGCGGCGACCCGGGACCGGTCAAGGCGCCGCCCGTGGCGCCGCCCCCGGAAACTGGAGTACGTGCCGTCGTGGAAATAGCCGCCGGTGAGCGTCTTGGCGATCGCGGCGAGCGGCTCACGGGCGAAGTCGGCGTAGTAGCCCTGCGACTCCCCGGTCAGCGCCGTGTGCAGGGCGTGGTGGAAGTCGTCGTTCCACTGGGCGTGCACCCCGAGGCCGTGCTCCGCGCGGGGCGCGATGATCCGCGGGTCGTTGAGGTCGGTCTCGGCGATCAGGAACAGCGGACGGCCCGTCTCCTCGGCGAGGGCGTCCACAGCGGTGGACAGCTCCTCCAGGAAGTGGCACGCGCGCGTGTCGACCAGCGCGTGTACCGCGTCCAGCCGCAGCCCGTCGAGCCGGTAGTCCCGCAGCCACGCCAGCGCGCTCTGCGTCAGATAGTCCCGCACCTCGTCCGAGCCCGGCGCGTCCAGGTTCACGGCGCTGCCCCACGGTGTGTGGTGGGTGTCCGTGAAGTACGGGCCGAAGACGGGCAGGTAGTTGCCGGAGGGGCCGAGGTGGTTGTGGACCACGTCGAGGACGACGCCCAGGCCCAGCTCGTGAGCCCGGTCGACGAACCGTTTCAGCCCCTCGGGGCCGCCGTACGGCTCGTGCACCGCCCACAGCGACACCCCGTCGTACCCCCAGCCGCGCCGCCCCGGGAACGGGCACAGCGGCATCAACTCCACGTGCGTGACGCCGAGTCGGACCAGGTGGTCAAGGCGGTCCGCGGCGGCGTCGAACGTACCCTCGGGCGTGTACGTGCCGACGTGCAGCTCGTACAGCACCGCACCGGTCAGCGGCCGGCCGGCCCAGGCGGACCGCCACGCGTACCGCTCGTGCTCGACGACCGCGCTCAGCCCGTCCGGGCCGTCCGGCTGGCGCCGCGAGCGCGGATCGGGGAGCACGGGACCGTCGTCCAGCGCGAAGCCGTACCGTGATCCGTCCCGTGCCTCCGTCTCGCCCCGCCACCACCCCTCGCGCTCCGGGTCGCGCTCCAGCACGCGCGCGCCCCCGTCGCACTGGAGCCTCACACGGTCGGCCTCAGGTGCCCACACCTCGAACTGCACGGACGGTTCCCCTTCGTCTGCTCACAGTGACGTAGCCCGTCCATGGTCCAGCAAACCCGGCCGCCGCGCCGTCGAACCGGCCCTTCCGGGCGGATGTCGTACAGATGTCGCCCCGCGCGTGTGAGCGGTGCCCCACCCGTTTCTGGACACCCCGCGCGCGCTGACCGACAATCAGCTGTGTGACATCGTCCTTCGAGTTCCCCACGTATTCCGCGCGGTTGTCCGACGCGGAGCGCGACGAGGCGCTGCGGGTGCTCCGGGACGGGGTCGCCATGGGGCGGCTGTCGCACGACACGTTCGTCCACCGGATGGAGCTGGCGCTCACCGCGCGGCGCTCCGACGAGCTGGCCGTCCTCACCGCCGACCTGCCCACCGAGGGCAAGGTGGCCCGCGCGCTGTTCGGCACGGTCGAGGCGGTGTCCGGGTTCACCGTACGGCTGCGCAGGGCCTGGCGGGCCGAGCGGCTGCCCAAGCTGTTGCTGCCCCACCCCGGCACCGGTCATCCGCTGACCATCGGCCGCGACCCGGCCTGCGGCCTGCGCCTGAACCACGAGACGGTCTCCCGGGTGCACGCCGAGCTGAGCCGCCAGGGCGGCATGTGGGTGCTGCGCGACCTCGGCTCCACCAACGGCACGACCGTGAACGGGCGGCGGGTGATCGGCGCGGCGGTCGTCCGCGAGGGCGACCAGATCGAGTTCGGACGGATGGCGTTCCTGCTCTCCACACCCTGATCCGGCCGTCCCCCGGGGCTGTGCCGCAGGTGGCGGCGGAAGGCCCCGAGCGGCTCGGCGGGCGCCTCACCACGCGGTGTTGACGGAACCTGCAACTCGTGACTGACTGTGCGTACGCCGGGCACGCCAGGTGATCCGTCGGCGCCGCATCGCATCGTGGAGGTGTGTGCCCTGCCACCCCTCCCGCGCTATCCGACCGTGGACGAGCTGGGCGCGTGGGCCGCCGCGCTGGCCGCCCGCCGTCCCGACGCGGCCCGGCTGCGCCGCGTCGGCACCTCCCGCGCGGGGGAACCGCTGTGGCTGCTGTCCGTCGGCCGCGGCAGCCGGCAGACCCTCGTCGTCGGCGGACCGCACGCCAACGAGCCCGTCGGCGGCGCCACCGTCCGGCGCCTGGCCGAGCGGCTCGTCGTCGACGCCCGGCTGACCGAGGGCGCCGACACCACGTGGAACCTGCTGCTCTGCCTCGATCCCGACGGCCTGCGCCAGAACGAGGGCTGGCTGACGGGCCCGTACACGCTCGACCGCTATGTACGGCGGTTCTACCGGCCCTCGTTCCTGGAGCAGCCCGAGTGGCTGCCGGACGGACCGGACAGCGTCGCGCTGCCCGAGACGCGCGCGCTGCTCGCCCTCCAGGACGAGCTGCGGCCGTTCCTCCAGTGCTCCCTGCACGGCGTCGACGTCGGCGGCGGCTTCGTCGAGCTGACCCACGAACTGCCCGGCCTCGCCCGCCGCCTGGCCCGCGCCTCGGTCCGCCTCGGCATACCCCGCGAACTGGGCTCCTACGACGCCCTGTACTGGCCGGGACTGGGCCCCGCCGTCTACCGGATCCCGCCGCCCCGCCGGGCCGGGCTCACCGCCGCGATCACCGAGGCGGCCGTCGACTCGACCTGGACGCACCCGCGCCGCCACGGCACCGTCACCGCCGTCGTCGAGGCGCCCATGTGGGCGGTGGACGCCGTCGCCGACGCCACGCCGCCCGCCGACCGCGACGGGGTGCTCAGCGCCGTCAGCGCCACCCTGCGCCACGACACCCGGCTGCTGCACCGGCTGCTCGCCCGGCTCCGGCCGAAGCTGCCCGACACCCCCGACACGGCCCGGCTGCTCGCGCCGGTCGACGACTACCTGCTGGTCTGCCCTCGGCTCGCCGACGCCTGGGACCCCGCGACCGACGACGGATCGGAGCGCGGGCTGCCGCCGCTGACCACCGCGCACCTCGTCGCCCTGCGCATCGCCGGCCGGCGGCTCGCCCTGCGCACGGCGGGGCTGCTGCACCAGGTGGTGACCGTCGCCGGGCACGACCCGGCCGACGTGCTGCCGGAGCTGGACCGGCTCCTCGACCGGTGGTGCGCCGAGTACCGCGACGGCTGTGCGGCCCGCTGGGTGCCGGTCGCGCGCCAGGCGGAGTTCCAGTCCCGTCTGATCCTCGCCGCGTTCGATCTGGCCGGGCGGCACGTGTCAGCGCCGTTCCGCACGGGGAAGCCGGGCCGCGGACCGGAGGCGACGGTCCCGGTCCACCGCGACTGACACCACGCCCGCCCCCCCGCACCCACCCCCGGTCAGCCGTTCGCCCCCGCCATCGCCCCCGTCTCCACCCGCTCCAGGAGCGCCACCGGCAGGCGCTCGAAAAGCTCCGCCACGCGCGCGTGGGACGTGAACTCGCGGCCCGCGGTCAGGACGTCCGCCCAGCGGCCCGGGGGCAGGGGGAGGACGGTGTCCCGCCAGCCGCCCGACCCCGCCAGGCGCAGGGACAGACGGGTCACCGCGGTGAGCGTCTCGCCGGAGCGTACGAAGGCCGCGCAGTGCTCGGCCGCCGGACCCTCGGCGGTCAGCGGCTCGTACGCCGCCGAGCCGCCGAACGCGCCGGGCCGCCGCACCCGCAGCGCCAGCGCCGCCCGGGTCACCGCCTCCTTCTCACCGGCCTTCTCACCGGGCGTGCCGCCGGCCGCCGCCGGGAAGCCGGCCGGACGGCGGTTGTCCGGGTCGACCAGCGCCCGGTACTCGCCCTCGGTGCCCTGGTAGAGGTCGGGCACGCCCGGCATGGTCAGGTGGACCAGGGCGGTGCCGAGGACGTTCGCCGCGATGTGCGGCTCCAGCGCCTCACGGAACGCGGCGATCCGCTCGCCGGGCACCCCGCAGGGCCCCGCCGCGACGAACCGGGCCACCGCCTCCTCGTACGGCGGCTCCTGCTCGGTCCAGCTGGTGTACATGCCGGCCTCGCGCACATGCTTCAGCAGCGCCTCCGCCACGCGCGCGCCGTCCGCGGGACCGAGCCCGAACACCGTCTGCCAGGCGGCCCACGCGAGCTGCCCGTCGGGGACCTGGTCCAGGCCCCGCGACGCCTCGGCGAGAACCTCCGCCCACCGCCCGGGGCACTGGGTCAGCACTGAGATCGCCGCCCGTACGTCGGCACTGCGCTTGGTGTCGTGGGTGGAGACCACCGTGCCGGTCAGCGGCCAGTCGCGCTGCACGCGCGCGCAGTACGCGTGGAACGCCCCCGGGGAGACCGCCGCACGCCCCGGGTCCCCGCCGACCTCCGTCGCAGACAGCAGCGGCACGTAACGGTAGAACGCCGTGTCCTCCACGGACTTGGCCCGCAGCGCCGACGCGGTCTGCGCGAACCGCGTCCACAGCTCGGTCCGCTCCGGCCCGCCGCCCGCCCGCCCGAGCAGCAGGTCCCGTACGACGCCGACCGCCCCGGCCTCCTCCGGCACCGCGAACGCCGCCCGCGCCTCGGCCGCCGCCTCCTCGGTGAGCACCGTCGCCGGATCCACCGACGTGTACGGCCGGTAGACCTCCATACGGACCAGCAGCTCCTGGAGGGCGAGCCGCAGCGCCCACGGCGCGCGGTCACGCAGCGCCGGGTCCGGCGACGCCTCGCACAGACGGTGCGCCACGCGCGTGAGGCGGTCCGTCTCGGCCGCCAGCTCGTGCGTGAGGACCTTGTACGCCGCCCGCCGCACGGTCGGCCCCCAGTCCCCGCCCCGGTCCGTCTGCGGGGCCGCGAACCGCCGGTACTCCCGCGTCAGTTCCGCGTGGCCCGCCGGGTCGGTGAACAGCCCGTCGATCTGCCGCAGGGCGTCGTAGCCGGTGGTGCCCGCGACCGGCCAGGCGTCCGGCAGAGCCTCCCCGTCGGCCAGGATCTTCTCCACGACCGTCCACCGGCCGCCGGTGGCCTCGTCGAGCCGCTCCAGGTAGGCGTCGGGGTCGGCCAGCCCGTCGGGATGGTCGACGCGCAGCCCGTCCAGCACGCCCCCGTGCAGCAGCCGCAGGATCGTGGCGTGGGTGGCCTCGAAGACCTCCGGGTCCTCCACGCGGACGCCGATCAGCTCGGAGATGCTGAAGAACCGCCGGTAGTTCAGCTCGGTGCGGGCCAGCCGCCACCACACCGGGCGGTACCACTGCGCGTCGAGGAGCTGCGGCAGCGGCAGCCGCGCGGTGCCCTCCCGCAGCGGGAAGACGTGATCGTGACAGCGCAGTACGTCGCCGTCGACGCGCAACTGGTCCAGGACCTCGCCGACCGGCGCGCCCAGCACCGGGACGAGCAGCTGCCCACCGCGCGCCTCCCAGTCGATGTCGAACCACCGCGCGTACGGCGACTTCGGCCCTTCCCGCAGCACCTCCCACAGGGCGTGGTTGTGCCGCGGCGACATCGCCATGTGGTTCGGCACGATGTCGGCCACGAGCCCGAGACCGTGCTCCCGCGCGGTGCGCGCCAGCGCCCGCAGCCCCTCCTCGCCGCCCAGCTCCTCGCGCACGCGCGCGTGGTCGACGACGTCATAGCCGTGGAGGGAGCCCGGGACGGCTTCGAGAACGGGGGAGAGGTGCAGGTGGGACACTCCGAGCGAGGCCAGGTACGGCACGGCCGCTGCGGCGGCCCCGAAGGGGAAGTCGGGCTGCAGCTGCAGCCGGTACGTGGCCGCGGGGGCCGCCGGGTCGGTGCGCTCAAGGGTCATGCAGAGCTGTGTACCCGCCCGGCCGCCCGTCCTGTCATCCCGCTCCTCCCTAAGAGTGGCGGCCCCGGCGGCGGGCGGCCCCGTGGCCGTGCCGTCAGACCGGCCGGCGCAGTACCGTCATGCTCCGGTCCACCAGGGTCAGCTGGTCCCCGGCCTGCACCTTCTGCCCGGTGTCGGTGGGGACGCCGTCCGGCAGGGCGGTGTCGACCACCACCTCCCACTGCCGGCCGTGATCCACCGGCACGACGAAGTCCAGCGGCACCGGGGAGGCGTTGAACATCAGCAGGAACGAGTCGTCGCCGATGCGCTCCCCGCGCGCCCCCGGCTCCGAGATCGCGTTGCCGTTGAGGAACACCGTCAGCGCCGACGCCGGCGCCGAGTCCCAGTCCCGCTGGGTCATCTCACCGCCCTGCGGTGTGAACCAGGCGATGTCCGACAGCTCGTCGTGGGTGCCCTCCACCGGCCGGCCGTGGAAGAAGCGCCGCCGCCGGAAGACCGGGTGGTCCTTGCGCAGCCACACCATCGCGCGCGTGAAGTCCCGCAGCTCCCGGCCGGGCGCCCCGTCCTCCGGCCAGCGCACCCAGGAGACCTCGTTGTCCTGGCAGTAGGCGTTGTTGTTGCCGCGCTGGGTGCGGGCGAACTCGTCGCCGTGGCTGATCATCGGCACGCCCTGGGAGAGCAGCAGGGTGGCGATGAAGTTGCGCATCTGCCGCTCGCGCAGCGCCAGGACGGCCGGGTCGTCGGTCTCGCCCTCCACACCGCAGTTCCAGGAGCGGTTGTGGCTCTCGCCGTCCCGGTTGTCCTCGCCGTTGGCGTCGTTGTGCTTGTCGTTGTAGGCCACCATGTCGTGCAGGGTGAAACCGTCGTGACAGGTCACGAAGTTGATCGAGGCGAGCGGGCGGCGGCCGTCGTCCTGGTAGAGGTCGGAGGAGCCGGTCAGCCGGGACGCGAACTCCGCGAGCGCGCGCGGCTCCCCGCGCCACAGGTCCCGTACGGTGTCGCGGTACTTACCGTTCCACTCGGTCCACAGCGGCGGGAAGTTGCCCACCTGGTAGCCGCCCTCGCCGACGTCCCACGGCTCGGCGATCAGCTTCACCTGGGAGACGACCGGGTCCTGCTGCACCAGGTCGAAGAAGGACGACAGCCGGTCCACCTCGTGGAACTGCCGGGCCAGGGTGGCCGCGAGGTCGAAGCGGAACCCGTCGACGTGCATCTCGGTCACCCAGTACCGCAGCGAGTCCATGATCATCTGGAGGACGTGCGGGGAGCGCATCAGCAGCGAGTTGCCGGTGCCGGTGGTGTCCATGTAGTAGCGGGGATCGTCCGTCAGCCGGTAGTAGGACGGGTTGTCGATGCCCTTGAAGGAGAGCGTCGGGCCCAGGTGGTTGCCCTCGGCGGTGTGGTTGTAGACGACGTCCAGGATCACCTCGATCCCGGCCTCGTGCAGCGCCTTGACCGCCGACTTGAACTCCAGCACCTGCTGGCCTCGGTCGCCCCAGGACGCGTACGCGTTGTGCGGGGCGAAGAAGCCGATGGTGTTGTAGCCCCAGTAGTTGTTCAGTCCCATGTCGACCAGACGGTGGTCGTTGACGAACTGGTGCACCGGCATCAGCTCAAGCGCCGTCACGCCCAGTTCGCTGAGATGGTCGAGCACCGCCGGGTGGGCCAGCGCCGCGTAGGTGCCGCGCAGCTCCTGCGGCAGCCCCGGGTGGCGCATCGTCAGGCCCTTCACATGAGCCTCGTAGATCACCGTGTGGTGGTACTCCGTCCGCGGCCGCCGGTCGTCGCCCCAGTCGAAGTACGGGTTGACCACGACCGACGTCATCGTGTGCGGCGCCGAGTCCAGGTCGTTGCGCCGGTCGCGGTCGTCGAAGTGGTAGCCGTACACCTCCTCGCCCCACTGGATCGAGCCGCTGATGGCACGCGCGTACGGATCGAGGAGCAGCTTCGCGGAGTTGCAGCGCAGCCCCTGTTCCGGTGCGTAGGGGCCGTGGACGCGGTAGCCGTACCGCTGCCCCGGCATCACACCCGGCAGGTACGCGTGCCGTACGAACGCGTCGCTCTCCCGCAGCTCGATCGCCGTCTCCGAACCGTCGTCGTGCAGCAGACACAGCTCTACTCGGTCGGCGGCCTCCGAGAAGACCGCGAAGTTGGTGCCCGCACCGTCGTACGTGGCACCGAGTGGATATGCCTCTCCAGGCCAGACCTGCATGGATACGACTCTTTCAGGTGTACGGCGCCGATGGGGGCGCCTTGGGCCCCGAGTCTCCCCGAAAGTGAAGGAAGCACCTAGGACTCGCGGTGGACTTGCGGTCTACTTTTCCCCCGACCACAGGGGTGCCCTGGTTGTGCCGCTCGTCACCGCTATGAATCCGCTCACTCCCGCACCGCTCCGCGCGCGGAACGGAAGGGAACGGACGCGCAGTTGGCGAACGAGCCTGTGCATCAGGCTGCACCGCGCACCGCTACCGGAGTACCCTTCCTTGATCGTTGGGACGGGGAGCCGCAGGCGGGCTTCGGGGGAGCGGAAGGCGGTGCGCGGGTGGGCTCGGGAGGGCTGGAGCTGCCCCCTGGTGACGAGGGTCACGAGGGGGGCTCCACGGACGTCCCGCCCGGTGCGGTGTCCCTGGCACGGCCGATGGACGCGGGCGCGATCGGTCCGGAACTCGCCTGGGACGCCGGCGCGTGGCACGAGGTGCGCACGCGCGCGCAGCGGGCCGGGCGCGCCTACATCTGGCTGAACCTCGTCGAACAGCGGCTGCGCTCCGTCGTGGCCGCCGTACTGCGCCCGGTCTACGAACCGGTGCACGGCGACGAGTGGGTGGTCGCCGCGGCCGGACCCGCCGGCCAGGAGTGGGTGCAGCGCGCGGTGGCCGTCCGCGAGGTCAGCCGCCGCAAGGGCTATCTGCTCGACCCGGCCGACGACAACGTGCTCAGCTTCCTCACCCTGCCGCAGCTGCGCGAGCTGATGGTGCAGCACTGGCCCTGCTTCGAGCCGTACATGGACGAACGCCGCGACATCGAGCTGGCCCTGGACGAACTGGAGGTCACCCGCAACGTCGTCTCGCGCAACCGGGCGCTCTCCGAGGCCGTCCTCGCCCAGGCCGAACGGGCCTCCGCGCGGCTCCTGGAGATCCTCGGCGCGGGCGGCGAGGTGCCCTCCGCGCGGCGGCTGCCCGTCGACGCCGTGGAGGACCTCGTCGGCGACCGGTACGCCGACGTGGTCGCCGTCCACTCCGACCGGGTACGGCTGCTGCGCCAGTTCCCGGCGGAGGACCTCTTCGGCGGGGCCCGCCGCCTGGACGCCATCGGCATCGGCCTCAACCTCCTCGTGCAGAACTTCTCGGGCCGCCGGCTGGTCCGCCTCGCCGAGGCCGGCGGCCGGGTGCGGCTGCTGTTCCTCAACCCGGCCTCCAGCGCGGTCAAGCGCCGCGAGCGCGAACTCGGCATCAAACGCGGTGAGCTGGGCCGGGCCGTGGAGACCAACATCCTGCTCATGCGCCGGGTCCGCGCCCGGCTCCGCGACCCCGGGGCCTTCGAGATCCAGGTCTTCGACGAGACGCCCCGGTTCACCGCCTACCTCGTCGACGGCGACGGGGCCGACGGCGTCGCCGTCGTCCAGTCCTACCTGCGCCGCACCCGCGGGATGGAGGCGCCCGTACTGGTCCTGCGGAACGGACGTAACGGCGGAAAGATCGTGAAGTCGGGCGAAGCGGAAGAGGGGGGACTTTTCCCCACCTATCGCGAGGAGTTCGAGCTGATGTGGGCGGATTCGCGCCCCGTCTCCTGAGGGCGGGGCGGCCCTCGACGGCCCCTGGTCCGTACGGTGGTCACCGCATTGTCAGTGGTGCGTGCGAAGGTGGAGACCACTGGGGGAACGCACCGAGAAGGGGGGCCACCCATGGGCTGGCACCGGGAGTTGCTGGTCGGCTTCGACCTGGAGACGACGGGCACCGATCCGTACGAGGCGCGCATCGTCACGGGCGCCGTGATCGAGGTCAGAGCCGGAGAGCGGCTCGGCCACCGGGAGTGGCTGGCCGACCCCGGCGTGGAGATCCCGGCGGGCGCGGTCGCCGTCCACGGCATCAGCACCGAGCGCGCGGTCGCCGAGGGGCGGCCCGCCGACCGGGTCGCGGACGCCATCGCCGGCGTCCTCGTCTCCTACTGGAGCGCGGGCGTCCCGGTCGTCGCCTACAACGCCGCGTTCGACCTGACCCTGCTCTCCGCCGAGCTGCGCCGGCACGGGCTGCCGTCGCTGCGCGACCGCCTCGGCGGCCTCGACCCCGCTCCCGTCATCGACCCCTACACCATCGACCGGTCCGTCGACCGCTACCGCCGCGGCAAGCGCAACCTGGAGGCGGTCTGCCGGGAGTACGGCGTCCCGCTCGACGCCGCCCACGACGCCTCCGCCGACGCCCTCGCGGCGGCCCGGCTGGCCTGCGCGATAGCCGGCCGCCACCCCAAGGTCGCGACCCTCGGCCCGGCGGAGCTGCACCGCCGCCAGATCGAGTGGTACGCCGAGTGGGCGGCGGACTTCCAGGCGTTCCTGCGCCGCAAGGGCGACGCGACAGCCGTGGTGGACGGGGTGTGGCCGCTGCGGCAACCGGCGGACGAACGAGTCTGACCGGACGCCCGGCCCGGCCCGTTCAGAACGGGTACCACCGGACCGTCGTGTCGCCGTCCCGTAGTGACGCCACCCTGCGTTCGAACTCGGTCAGTGCCTTGGGGTTGCCCGGCGCGTGCTGGGCCACCCAGGCGCAGCTCGCCGTCTCGCGGGCGCCGCGCAGCACCGCGCAGCCGTCCCACTCGCGCACGTCCCAGCCGTAGGCGGCGGTGAACGCGTCGTACGCCTCGGCGGGCAGCCCGTAGCGGTCGCGGCTGAGGGCGAGGACGACCAGGTCGTGCTCGCGCAGGTCGCCGGAGAAGGTCTCCAGGTCCACCAGGACGGGACCGTCCGGACCGACGTGCACGTTGCGCGGCAGCGCGTCACCGTGGATCGGACCCGGCGGCAGGGCCGGGACGAGCGCGGCGGCCGCCTCGGCGAACCCGTCGCGGCGCGCCCGCAGGAACTCCGCGTCGGCCGGGTCGATCGTGTCGCCCGCCAGGCGCAGCCAGCGCTCCACACCGCCCAGCAGTTCGCGGGGCGGCAGCTCGAAGGAGGGAGAGGGCAGTGCGTGGACGACCCGCAGCAGCGGGGCCAGATCGCGGGGTTCGGCCGGCCGCACCGGATCGGGCAGCCGGTGCCACACGCTCACCGGATGGCCCTCGACGGACAGCGCCTCGGGCGCGGCCGCCCGGACCGCCGGGACACCGGCCTCCGCCAGCCAGCGCGCGACGGTCAGCTCCCGGCGGGCCCGGCCGAGCAGCTCCGCGTCGCGGCCCACCTTCACCACCAGGCCGTCGGCTGCGAACACGGCGTTCTCGCCCAGCGACAGCAGCCGCGCGTCCGCCGCCGGACCGGGCAGCACCCCCGCCGCGTCCAGTACCTCCCGCGCCCGTGCCTCGTCCATCGTCCGCCTCCGTGATCCGTCCTCGCCGGGCGCCGTCGGTCCGCCGTCCGTCGGCCAGTGTCCCATTCGCACAGGTCGGGGCGGTGCGTGAGGTCCCTCGGCCGGGCGCGGGAACCCCTTGACGGGGCGGGTCGCCTGACACGACCATGACCAGGCTCGACCGAGCCGCGCAAACCGGTGGATCAGTGTTGATCGGGGTTGATTCCGTGACGAAGACGTCCGTAGCGGCCGGACGGGCCGGACCGGCGCGCCGCGTGTCCGGCCACGGCGCCTGGTTCCTGGTGCTGCCCGCCCTCGTCCCGATCCTGGTGCTCAGCGTCGGCCCGCTGCTCTACGGAGTGCTGCTGGCCTTCACCGACGCCCAGTCCGGCCGTACCGACCCCACTCGCTGGATCGGCGCCCTCAACTTCCGGGACCTGCTCCACGACACGCTCTTCTGGGACTCGTTCCGCATCGGCCTGGTGTGGGCGGTCGGCGTGACCGTCCCCCAGTTCCTGCTCGCCCTCGGCCTCGCGCTCCTGCTCGCCCAGGAGCTGCGGCTGCGCTGGCTGGCCCGCGCCCTGGCGATCATCCCCTGGGCCATGCCCGAGGTCGTCGTCGGCATCATGTGGCGGCTCGTCTACAACACGGACGCCGGCATCCTCAACGAGACCCTGCGCGACCTCGGCCTCGGCGACGGCCGGGACTGGCTCAGCGGCCTGGCCAGCGCCCTGCCCGCCGTCATCGTCGTCGGCGTCTGGGCGGGCATGCCGCAGACCACCGTCACGCTGCTCGCCGGATTGCAGAACACCCCGCGCGAACTGCACGAGGCCGCCGCGGTCGACGGCGCCGGCGCCTGGCGCCGGTTCCGCACGGTGACCTGGCCGGCCCTCAGACCCGTCGCCCTCGCCGTCACCGCGCTCAACCTCATCTGGAACTTCAACTCCTTCGCCCTGGTCTACGTGCTGACCGGCGGCGGCCCCGGCGGCCGCACCCGGCTGCCGATGCTCTTCGCCTACGAGGAGGCGTTCCGCTACGGGCAGTTCGGCTACGCGGCGGCGATGGGCTGCGTGATGGTCGCCGTGATCTCGGTCCTGCTGGCCGTCTTCCTCGTCGGCCGGCTGAAAGGAGGCAAGGACGCATGAGGACCTCACCCCGGGCCCGCGCCGGCCAGTACCTCGCGCTCCTCGCCTATCTGGTCTTCCTGGCCTTCCCGTTCCTGTGGCTGCTCTCCACCGCCTTCAAACCGCCGCGCGAGCTGGCCACCCTCCACCCCACCTGGATCCCGCACGATCCCACCCTCGGCAACTTCCGCCAGGCCTTCGACGAGCAGCCGCTGCTGCGCGCCGCGCTCAACTCCCTGGTGGCCGCGTCCGGCGCGGCGGTCATCGCCGTCGTGATCGCGACACCGATGGCGTACGTCATGGCACGGCACCGCTCGCTGCTCGGCCGGGCGGCGACGGGCTGGGTGGTGGTGAGCCAGGCGTTCCCGTTCGTGCTGCTGATCATCCCGCTGTTCCTGGTGCTGAAGAACCTCCGGCTGATCGACTCGGTGGCGGGGCTGGTGCTGGTGTACGTGGTGTGGGCGCTGCCGTTCGCGCTGTGGATGCTCACCGGGTACGTGCGCGCCGTCCCGGCCGAGCTGGAGGAGGCGGCGGCCGTCGACGGGGCCGGACGGCTGCGGACACTGGTGTCGGTGACGGCGCCGCTGCTGGCGCCGGGCATCGTGGCGACGGCGCTGTTCGCGTTCATCACCGCGTGGAACGAGTTCTTCTTCGCGCTGGTGCTGCTGAAGACACCGGAGAAACAGACCCTACCGGTCGTCCTCACCCACTTCCTGGGCGCGGAGGGCGTCGCCGACCTCGGCCCCCTCGCGGCGGCGGCGTTCCTCGCGACCCTGCCGTCGCTGGTGGTGTTCGCCGTCGTCCAGCGGCGGATCACGGGCGGCGTGCTCGCCGGGGCGGTGAAGAGCTGATGCGGACCAGGACCACCCTGTTGCTCGCCCTCGTCCTGCTCCTCGCGGGCTGCACCGGCGGCGGCACCGCGGACGACGGGCGGATCACCCTGCGCTTCCAGTCCCTGGCCTGGCAGCAGGAGTCGGTGGCGGCCAACAAGGAGCTGGTCGCGGAGTGGAACGCCGCCCATCCGGACGTCCGAGTCGAGTACGTCCAGGGCAGCTGGGACAGCGTCCACGACCAGCTGCTCACCTCGTTCGAGGGCGGTGAGGCGCCGGACATCATCCACGACGCCTCCGACGACCTCGCGGACTTCGCCTACGGCGGGTACCTCGCCGACCTGAGCGACCTGCTGCCGCGGCGGCTGCGGTCGGACATCGCGCCCGGCACCTGGCGGACGGCCACGTTCGGCGACGGGATCTACGGCGTGCCGTTCCTCCAGGAGCCCCGGGTGCTGATCGCCGACGCGAGGCGGCTGCGGGAGGCGGACGTACGGATACCGACGGTCGAACGGCCGTGGAGCTGGGCGGAGTTCCGGGACGTGACCGAGCGGCTGAGCGGGCCGGGGAGGTACGGGGTGGCCTGGCCGCTCAAGGAGCCCGTGTCGGCCACGCTCAACCTGTCGCTCTCGGCGGGCGGTCGGCTCTTCCACCGGGACACGGACGGCAAGGTGACGGTCCGCGTGGAGGACGGCGACGAGGTCGTGCCGCGCACCGTCCACGACCAGGTCAACACCGACCACAGCGCATCGCCGACCACGCTGGGCAGCGGCGGCTCCGACACGCTGCCCGGGTTCTTCGGCGGCAAGTACGCGATGGTGCCGCTCGGGTTCTCCTACCGCCAGCAGATCCGGCAGCAGGCGCCGAAGGGGTTCGAGTGGCAGGTGCTGCCCGCGCCGGCCGGGGCGGACGGGCTGACCCAGGGCGTCAGTCCGCAGACGCTGTCCGTCGCCGAGGACAGCCCGCACAAGGAGGAGGCCGTCGCCTTCCTGGACTTCATGCTCCGGCCGGAGAACATGGTGCGGCTCGCGCTCGGCGACTGGATGCTGCCGACCGGGAGCGCGGCGTTGCGGGACGACGCGCTGCGTACGGAGAAGGACGGCTGGGACGTCGGCACGGCGCTCGCCCCGTACCTGCGGTCGGCACCGGCGCAGGCGGTGCGGGGGTATCCCGAGTGGAAGGACAAGGTGGCCACACCGGCGTTGCAGGAGTACTACAGCGGGGCCATCGGGATGGGGGAGCTGCGGGAGCGGTTGGAGGAGGACGGGAATCTGGTGCTCGCGCGGTATCAGCGGTAGCGGGCCGGATGGCCGGATGGCCAGATGGTCGAGTGGTCGAGTGGTCGGGTGCGGGGCGTCCGTGGCTGGTCGCGCAGTTCCCCGCGTCCCTTTCGGGGAGCGGTAAATCAGGTGCACGAGACGTATCGTCTTGTCTACGCTCTCCGTATGACCAGTCGCTCCCACATCGCCATGTTCTCCGTCGCCGCGCACGGCCACGTGAACCCCAGCCTGGAGGTGATCCGGGAGCTCGTGGCCAGGGGGCACCGGGTGACGTACGCGATCCCGCCGCTGTTCGCGGAGAAGGTCGCCGAGACGGGCGCCGAACCCAAGCTCTGGAACAGCACCCTGCCCGGCCCCGACGCCCCACCGGAGGCGTGGGGGACCACGCTGCTGGACAACGTCGAACCGTTCCTCGCCGACGCGATCCAGGCGCTCCCGCAGCTCATCGAGGCGTACGAGGGCGACGAGCCGGACCTCGTGCTGCACGACATCACCTCCTACCCGGCCCGGGTCCTCGCCCACCGCTGGGGCGTGCCCGCGATCTCGCTCTCCCCGAACCTCGTCGCCTGGGAGGGCTACGAGCAGGAGGTCGGCGAACCGGCGTGGGAGGAACCGCTGAAGACCGAGCGGGGACAGGCGTACTACGCCCGGTTCCACGCCTGGCTGGAGGAGAACGGGATCACCCGGCACCCGGACCCGTTCGTCGGGCGCCCCGACCGCTCCCTCGTCCTGATCCCGAAGGCGCTCCAGCCCAACGCCGACCGGGTCGACGAGCGCGCGCACACGTTCGTCGGAGCCTGCCAGGGCGACCGCACCGCCGAGGGCGGCTGGGAGCGCCCCGCCGGCGCCGAGCGGGTCGTGCTCGTCTCGCTGGGCTCGGCCTACACCAAGCAGCCGGCCTTCTACCGGGAGTGCGTCAAGGCCTTCGGCGACCTGCCGGGCTGGCACGTCGTCCTCCAGGTCGGACAGCACGTCGACGCCGCCGAACTGGGCGAGCTGCCCGACAGCGTGGAGGTGCGCTCCTGGGTCCCGCAGCTCGCGGTCCTCAGGCAGGCCGACCTCTTCGTCACGCACGCGGGCGCCGGCGGCAGCCAGGAGGGGCTCGCCACGGCCACCCCGATGATCGCCGTACCGCAGGCCGTGGACCAGTTCGGGAACGCGGACATGCTCCGGTCGCTCGGGGTCGCCCGGCGCCTGGACACGGAGGAGGCGACCGCCGAGGCGCTCCGCACGGCGGCCCTCGCCCTCCTCGACGACCCGGAGGTGGCCCGCCGCCTGACGGCGATCCGGGAGGAGATGGCCGCCGAAGGCGGCACGCGCCGCGCGGCCGACCTGATCGAGGCGGAACTCGCGGCGGCGCGGACGGCGTGAGGCAAGTGAGGTAAGTGAGGTAAGGGCAGGGGCCCGCCGGCCGCGACGGCCGGCGGGCCCCTGCCCTTACCCGGGAGGCGGTCTCAGACCCCGACCCGCTCCCCCTCGTCGTCCCGCGCCGACCGCGTCACCGCGTCGGGCGCCTCGTCGTGGGTGAGGTCGGGCAGCCGGTGCAGCCACTTCGGCAGGTACCAGTTGCGCTCGCCCAGCAGCGCCATCACCGCGGGCAGCAGCACACCCCGGATGACCGTCGCGTCGATCAGCACGGCCGCCGCCAGACCGACGCCCATCTGCTTCATGGACTGCATGGACAGCGTCCCGAAGATCGCGAAGACCGCCACCATGATGACGGCCGCGCTGGTGACGGTGGACGCCGTGGTCACCACCCCGTGCCGGACGGCGTCCTTCGTCGTCCGGCCGCGCAGCCGCGCCTCCCGGATCCGGGAGACCACGAAGACGTGGTAGTCCATGGACAGGCCGAACAGGATCACGAAGAGGAACAGCGGCAGCCAGGTGACGATCGCGCCGACGCCCTCCGCGCCGACCAGCGACGCGCCCCAGCCGTGCTGGAAGACGGCGACGAGGATGCCGTACGCCGCGCCCACCGACAGCAGGTTCAGCACGATCGAGGTGAGCGCCACGGTCAGCGACCGGAACGACAGCAGCATCAGCAGGAACGCGAAGGCCACCACGAAGACGAAGACCGGCAGCACCGAGCCGACGAGCTGGTCGTTGAAGTCCTTCGACCCGGCGACCTCCCCGGTGACCGGCGCCTCGACGCCGTCGACCGCGCCGAGCGTGGCCGGCCGCACCTCGTCCCGCAGCTTGTCCAGGCTCGCGCCGGCCTTGTCCAGGTCGGAGCCGCCGACCAGCGGTACGTAGACCACCGCGATGTTCCGCGCGTCGTGCAGCTTGATGTCGACGGGGCCGCGCGAGGCACCGGAGGAGACCGCCCGCTCCCGGAAGCCGGCGAGCGCGGCCCGCACCTCGGGCGCGTCGATGTCGTCGGCCCGCACCACCACCTCGGCCGGTTCGGATCCGCCCGGGAACGCCTCGTTGACCCGGTTGTACGTCTGCACGATCGGCAGGGAGTCGCCGAACTCCTGGTCCAGCGTGAGGTTCTGCGTCTTCATGCCGAGCGCGGGCGCCGCGACGGCCAGCAGCGCGCCGGTCGCCACGACCACCGACAGCACGGGCCGGGCGAGTACGCGGTCCAGCACGGCGCCCCAGAAGCGGCTCTCACCGCTGCCGTTGCGCCTGTTGCCGTTCCTGCCGCTGCCGTTCCTCCGGCGCCGCAGGAACGGCAGCCGGCCCTTCTCCACCCGCTCGCCCAGCAGCGACAGCAGCGCCGGCAGCACGGTCACGGACCCGACCATGGCGACCGCGACCACCATCAGCGACGCCAGCCCCATCGCCTCGAACTCGGAGATGCCGGTGAACAGCATGCCCGCCATCGCCACGCACACCGTGACGCCGGAGACGACGATCGCCCGGCCGCTGGTGGCCGCGGCGATCCGCAGCGCCGTCCGCGGGTCCCGCCCCGCGTCCCGCTCCTCGCGCTCGCGGCGCAGGTAGAACAGGCAGTAGTCGACGCCGACGGCCAGACCCACCAGCAGCATCACGGAGTTGGCGGTGTCGCTCATCGGCTGGAGGTGGCTGACGAGCCCCATCAGACCCATCGTCGCCACGATCGCGGTGACCGCGAGCGCCACCGGCACCAGCGCCGCGACCAGCGCGCCGAACGCGACCAGCAGGATGCCGAGCGCCACCGGTACCGCCGAGAACTCGGCCTTCTGGAAGTCGTCGCCGAACGCGTCGTCGAACGTCTTCATCATGCTGGCGGAGCCGATCTCCTCGACCCGCAGCGACGCGTGGTCCCGCTGGACGCCCTCGACGGCCTTCAGCACCGGTTCGACCCGCTCCCCGGCGGTCTCCGCGTCGCCGCGCAGATCGAACCGGACCAGCGCGCTGCGGCCGTCCTTCGAGACGGTCCCCGTGTCGTACGGGGAGGTCACGTCGGTGACCCGCCCGGTGTCCTCCACCGCGCGGACCACCGCGTCGACGGCGGCGCGGAACTCGGCGTCCGCGGCCGTCACCCCGCCGCCCCTCGCCTGCACCAGTACGGTCTCGCCCGCCGGCTCCTCGATGCCGGCGTCCTCGATGATCCGGGCGGCGGTGTGCGTCTCGCCGCTCAGTTGGTCGCTGTCCTTGACGTCGACCCGGCCCGCCGCCGAGCCGAGCACCGTCGCCAGGACCACGAACAGCACCCAGATGCCGACGGCGGCCCATCGGTGCCGGGCGCTCCAGCCCCCGGCCCGCGCGGCCAGGCCCCGCACCTGTGTCTCTCGGTCACCCATGACGGGTCCGCCCCCTCGTGAGCGGCGCCGGCCCCCTGCCGTCGCCTCTACGCTTTACGAAGGTAGGGGCGGGGCCGGACCGTCTCGTCGTGCTCCCAGGTGAAGCGGCGGGGGCCGGGCTCATCCTCCGGCGCCGGTCGCCTCACCGCCGAGGAGGACGAAGGGCCCTTACATCTACCGCCGTGTCTCGGGGGCGGTGATCAGGGCTGTCGGATAGGTCACAAGCGCGTGTAGTGGTTGAAAGCCGTGCCCGCATCGGCGAGAGTTTCGCGCATCCGCCGACGCGGACCACGGCCGTCGCGCCCACCCCCACGGGGCACGACGGCCGTTCGGCTGTCGCGGCGTCTACTGTGAGGACATGACGACGACGTACGCGGCACTGCTGCGCGGGATCAACGTGGGCGGGAAGAAGAAGGTCCCGATGGCCGAACTCCGCGCGCTCCTGGAAAGCCTCGGACACGGCGCCGTACGCACCCATCTGCAGAGCGGACAGGCCGTGTTCACCTCCGGACACGGCGACGAGGAGTCCCTGGCCGCCGAGGTGACCGGCGCGGTCGAGCGGCGCTTCGGGTTCGCCGTCGACGTCATCGTGCGCGACCACGCCTACCTGCGGTCCGTCGTCGACGCCTGCCCGTTCCCGGCGGCGGAGCTGGAACCCCGGCAACTGCACGTCACCTACTTCTCCGCGCCCGTAGACGAGGAGCGCTTCGCCGGTGTCGACCGGTCCGCGCACCTGCCCGAGGAGTTCCGCCTCGGCGACCGCGCCCTGTACCTCTACGCGCCCGACGGCCTCGGCCGTTCCAAGCTCGCCGAACAGCTCGCCAGGCCACGCGTGAACAAGGGTGTCGTCGCCACCACCCGCAACTGGAACACCGTCACCAAGCTGGTGGAGCTGACCGCGCCCTGACCGAGTGCCGCAACTCACGGACAACGGCACGCGATTGTCCCTAGGGTGGGCCCAGCGGCACGGGGGAAGGGCAGGTCGGCGTGGGGGGCAAAGGACTGCCGGCGTTGCCGCAGTACCGCAAGGACGGGGTCACCCGACGGCTGTGCGCCTCGGTCCACCTCGACGAGGAGTTCGCCCGCTGGGCCGACCGGGAACTCACCGGCGACCGGCTGACCTCGCCCGGCCTCACCCTGGGCGTCGACTTCGTCGCCCTCGCCCGGCACGCGCGGGCCGCCGTACTGCGCAGGGACACCCTCGACCGGCACCTCGGCCTGCTCGCCGCCGCCCTGACGGCCGCCGTCGCCGCCGCCCTCTGGGGCCTGACCGGCGGGCACGGCTCCATCGTCCGCGCCGCGGCCGTCGCGTTCCTCGTCGCCCTCGCGGGCGCCTGGTACCTCGTGCTGCGCGCCGAGTCCGAGGCCCGCGCCGCGGCCCGCGAGGTCTTCCTCGACCCCGACAGGGCCGCGAGCCTCGCCGCACCCGTCGAACCCGACACGGAGCGGTGGCTGCGCGGACACGCCTTCCGCCGCGCCAACGTCCTGCCCTACGCCGACGCCGCGGCCCTCACCACCCCCTTCGTCGGCAGCGGCACCAAGATCAAGGAAACCGTCTGGCAGCCGATCGACGTCGGCAAGCCCGCCCAGGCGCCCGGCGGCGGCCCGCTGCCCCTGCGCCCCTTCGACGCCGTCGACCTGCACTCCTACGTCGCCAAGGAGATGGAGAGGATCTCCGGACTCGACGGACTCCGGGTCAAGAACCGCCTCTACGTCCTCGGCAGCAACGCCCACCTCCTGGACGACCTGGTGCCCGACCGCACCGCCCCGCCGCACCCCACCATCCCCCAGCGGTACGTCAAGGCCGGCGCCGTCCGCACCGGCGCGGGCATGCGCACCCACCTCTGCCTGGAACGCGTCGGCGAGGGCGGCCGGCTCATCGTCTCCCTCTACCTCCGGGCGATCCTGCACCCGCCGAGCCTCACCTGGGAGGTCGCCGCCTACGCCATCCCGCCCCTCGGCGCCCGCTTCCACCGCGTCGACCGGCTGCCGGTGGCCCCCTTCGAGCACCGCTGGAGTCTCGTCTCGCACGCCACCTCCCGCTTCTGGCCCGAACTGCGCGGCGCCTGGGGGCGCGCCCGCGCGCGCCGGCGGCGGAGCCGCGAGAGCGCCCGGACCATGGCACGGCTGCGCCGGGAGATCACCGACCGGCACCTCCTCGTCGACCACGGCGCCACCACCAGCCTGCGCGCCGAGGTCGGGGAGTGGGACCAGGCCGGCTACGCGGAGCGCATCGACGCGCAGGACTTCCTCTTCCGCCTCCAGCAGGGCGTCCTGGTCGCCACCGAGCGCTTCCTGACCGACCACAACGTCGACACCGGCTCCTTCGACAAGGCGCGGCAGGTCATCAGCAGCCAGACCTACAACATCTCCGGCGACATCACCGGACCGGCCAACTTCGGCAACCACGGCCAGATCAACGCGGCCGGGCAGCAGGGCCCCGGCCCCGCCGGGCCCGGCCAGGGAGGACCCACACCATGAGCACCTTCAACTTCCACGGCGACATCAAGGGACCGTCGAACTTCGGCGACCACGGCCGCATCGAGATCCACCACGGCGCCGACCCGGCCGCCGCCCTGGAACTGGCCGGCCGGCTCGTCGACCGGCTCCGCGACGAGCGGCCCGCCCTCGCCCCGCAGGCCGAGGCCGTCCGGGGCGAACTGGTCCGCGCCGGGGAGGAGGGCCGGCCCGCCGACAGCGGCCGCGTCCGGGCCGCGCTGGAGACCATCGGCGTCGGCGTCGCGGCCGGCAGCGGCAGCCTCGCCCTCGTCCAGGAGATCACCCGGGTCCTCGGCCTCTGAGCCGCACCGGCCGTCCGGGACCTACTCGGCGTGCACCACCGCCCGCACGCCCTCCCCGAGGTCCAGTTCCAGGCCCGCGCGCAGCGGCACCGTCCGGCCCGGCTCGACCTCCTGGAGGCCGCCGTCGGAGCGGGTCGCCGTCCAGGTCCGCGCCGACCGGTTGGCGATCCCGAACCGTCCGGGCTTCGACGGGTGCTCCACCAGTTCCGCGACGAGCGTCCCGTCCGAGCAGTCGTGCCGCTCCGGCTCCGGCACCAGATGGTGCTCCTGCACCCGCGCCGACCGCCCCAGCCGGAGGTGGTGCGTGGCGCGCGGCGGCGGCGTCGTCACCGTCAGCCGCGGCGGCAGCGCCAGCACCGCCCCGCACCCCCAGCACGACCGGGACGGCGGCTTCTCACCCGGCTCCGTCATGTTCTGCCGCCCGCACGCGGCGCACTCCACCACCGAGTCCAGGACCGCCCGCAGCGCGTCCCGCCACTCCGACTCCCGCACCCGCGCCGCCGGGTTGCGCACCCCCTCGGTGAACACCCGCCGGAACAGCTCCCGCAGCCGGTCCGCCGTCGCCGCCCACGTCGCCAGCACGGTGGTGTGCTCCACCGGGTCGGGCGCGTTGGCGTCGTCGGCCGGGTCGAAGACGAACAGCGGGTCACGGCCGTACAGCCGGCGCTCGGCGTTGTCGTCCAGGCAGTGGATGCCCAGCTCCCGCCGCCCCTCGAAGGGGTGGTGGTTCATCAGCAGCATGAACAGCAGCACCGCCAGGGAGTGCAGGTCCGACTGGGTGCCGGGCCGGGCGTCCGGGTCGCCGCGCACCAGCTCCGGCGCCATGAACTTCATCGTGCCGGAGATGCCGCTGACGTCGCCGTCCACCACCGCGTTGTCGTTGTCGCAGATCAGCACCTCGCCGGTGGCGGGGTCGAAGAAGATGTTCCCCCAGGAGATGTCCCGGTAGGCGACGCCCCGCATGTGCAGCGCCTGGTACGACTCGACCGTGTGCAGGCAGGCCCGCAGCAGCGCCCGGGTGTCGGTGCGCAGCTGGCGGCGGAACAGCTCGGGCAGCCCCTTGAACCGCTCCGGGCGCAGACCCATCAGATACCCGAAGGAACCGCGGTACGGTCCGACGTGGGCCTCGGGCCACAGGAAGCGGTCGTCGTGGAAGTCGCGGTGCACCAGTTCCCGGACGATTCCCTCCTGCTCGGGCGTCGCCGACGTCGGGTAGTACCACTTCAGCGCCTTCTCCCCGGTCCACGTGGCGACCCGGTACACCTCGCCCTGCCCGCCGGCGCCCAGCAGGCCGAGGATCTCGACCTCGTCGCCGTTCTCCGTGGCCAGCCGCGTGCCGTTGTCGAGCATGCCGCTCATCTCAGATCCCCGTCTTCCCGTTCCGTTGCCGTGCCGCCCGCCGGGGCGGCGCCCGCCGGGCGCAGTGCCGCCGTCAGGGTCGTGTCGTCCCCGGAGTGCCGCGACGCCTGCGCCAGCCACTCGGGCAGCAGCCCGCCCACCGCCGTGCCGCCGTCCGTCGCCAGCCGCGCGCCGAGGTCCGCGACGAACGCGCCGTAGCCGTCGGCCGACGCGAAGCTCTTCGACAGCCCGTCCGTCGACAGCACCACCAGCCGCGGCAGCCGCGCCTCCTCGAACACCGGCGCCCAGTGCGTGCGCACCGCGCGCCACGCCCGCGGCCCGCACAGCGACTCCGTCTCGTCCCCGAGGTCCTCGACGGCCGGTGCCAGCGGCCGCTCCAGCGTCCCGTCGTGCGCGACCACGGCGAGATCGCCGTCGCCGATCTGCCACGCCGTGAACAGCGCGGGCGTGAGCACCGCGCCGATCAGCGTCGTGCCGTACAGCAGCAGCTTCTCGTCGTCCGACGGCTCCGGCGCGCCCTCGTCGGCGACCGGGCGGTGACGCGCCCAGTGGCCGAGCGCCGTCCGCCGCCACTCCCGTACCAGCGTCCGCGGGAAGTCGTCCCGGGCGTACGCCATCAGCCGCGCGAGGCGCCCCGGCGCGCGGCAGTCGACGGCCGCCCGGCCGAACTCGGCCGCCAGCGCCATGAAGCCGTCCACGGCGAACCGCGCGCCCAGCTCGCTGCGCGCGTACGCGGCCGAGCCGTGCCCGTCCGCCACCGCCAGCAGCAGCGGATCGTCCGCGGCGCCTGAGCCCTTGCGGTCGTACCAGTCCTGGTTGCGCCGCTTCCCGACGCCCCGGACGCTCTCGGCGAGCGTCTCCCACACCGCCACCGGGTGCGTCACCACACGTCGTCGTCATCGTCGTCGTCGAGGACCGGCGGCGCGAACGGCTGCTTGACCGTGGTGTCCGCCGGGCCCGCCATCGGCTGCGACGCGGCCTTCACCGCCGCGGTCGACGCCCAGCGGATGGCCGCGGCGAGCTGCTTGCCGTTGTGCGCCTCCAGCGGCTTGAACTCCGGGTTGCCGATGAACTCCTGGAGCACGTCCCGGTCGGCGTCCTGGCCGATCGCGATGGCGATCCGCACCGCCTTGCGGCCCCACGGCGTCGAGTCGACCGCCGCGAGCCCCGCCCGCCAGTCGTCCGTCGGGACACCGTCCGAGACCAGCGCGAGCACCGGCTTCAGCGCCCGCTCGGGCATCGGCGGGGTCCGCAGCTCCCGGGCGGCCAGGTTCAGCGCCTCGCCCAGGTTGGTCATGCCGTCGACCTCGACGTCCTGCCAGGTGAAGTCGGAGACCGGGACCGGCGCCTGGTGCAGCCACTGCGCGGTGGTGGAGAAGGTGATGGTACGCAGCAGCAGCTGCGCTGCCGGGTTGTCCGCCGCCACCGCCCGCATCTCGGGCAGGGCCTCCCGGATCGCGTAGTTCAGCTTGGCGATCTTCTCGCCCTGCATGGAGTACGAGCAGTCCAGGAGCCAGATGAAGTGGACCGGCCGGTTGGCCATGGGCCCGCCGGGGATGTCACTCACGTCGTTGTCGCCTTTCCGGTAGGGGTGCTTACGGCCCGGGTGCTCACAGCAGCCACCAGGCCAGTGCGGCCAGGGCGGCCGGCGTCAGCACCAGGGAGGTGAGGAACAGGGCCGCCGTCAGCCGCCGGCCGCGTCGGACGGGCGGGGTCACACGGGTCATGCCGCGCCGTACTTCCTCTCGTGTCCGGGGCTCTCGGGTCCGGGGCTCTTGCGTCCGGGGCCGCCCGCCGCGCGGACCCGCAGCCCCGAGGCGGCGAGCAGCCACAGCGCCGGTTCGGCCGCCCGCAGCAGCTCGCTCTCCAACGGGCCCGCGCAGGTGGCCGCGTGCGCGCTGACCATCCAGTAGCGCGCCGCCCGGAAGTCGTGGCCGAGCGCCCGCACCAGCGAGCCGAGACCGATCTCCGTCAGCCACTCGTCGGTCCGCGCGCCGGGCACCGGCAGGGACGACAGCTGGTCGATGACGTCCCGCTTGGTGACGACCGCCGCCACCGACAGCCGGGAGCGCCGCCCGGTCAGCGCCGCCAGCTCCCCGGTCAGCCGCTGGTACGTCTCCCAGGGCCCCTGCGACGACGGACGGGCGTCCGCGACCCGGCGGACGTCGTCGGGGGAGAGCAGGCCGCGCACCTTGGGGTCGGCCAGTACGTCGGCGACGAGGACCACGCCGTCCGCGTGCGCCAGGTAGTGCTGGCCGCGGACCCGCCCGGCGTCGCTGAGGGACTCGCCCATCGGGTCGTACAGGTACAGCAGCCGGCGCCGCCGCCCCCGGCTCACCAGCAGCATCAGCGCGCGCGGCTGGCCGCCGGTCGTGGCGTGCGCCCAGCCGGAGTCCCGGACCTCCCGGGTCAGATCGGTCGCGGTGCGCCGGTCGTCCGCCGAGGCGTACTCCACCGTCAGCCCGCCCTGCCGCGCCCAGGTGCGCAGGCCCTCCGTCATCGCGGTCATCAGCATCGTCTTGCCGGACGAGGTCCCGCCGACCAGCGGCGCGTGCACGACCCGGGTGGTGCCGGCCGCCTCGGGCAGCCACCGGGCGCAGTGCGGACAGTGCGCGGTGAGCCGGCCGCCGCCGGTCAGCCGGGTCGCGGGCAGCCGGTGCCCGCACGCGCAGACGTGCCACAGCGCGCCGTACCGGCCGGGCCGCAGCGACCGGTGCTCGGCCCGGCAGTTCGGACAGGGGTGCAGGGCCAGCGGCACGGGGCGGTAGCAGCCGGGATAGGGGCACTTGACGCGGATGCCGCGCAGCAGCCGCCGGGACCGCTCCACGCCGCGCAGCACCGGCACGGCCGCCGCCCAGCCCAGCCACACCAGCCCCAGCAGTAAGGCGAAGACCGCGAGGACGGCGACGAGCCCGGCGACGGCCAGCACCGCTCCGAGCACCGCGCCGGCGGCGGTCCCCGGCGCGACGAACACCGCGAGGAAGAACCGTGTGAACGGCGCCGCCACCCAGCTCCCGTCCGGGCGGCGCCCGCTGAACAGATGGCGGACGTTGCGGTCCAGCCACGCGCCGGTCAGCTCCCGCCACACCGCCCGCGGACCGCTCGCGGCGGCCGTCGTGGCGTCCACCCACATCTGCCGCCACCAGTAGGCGGCGTACGCGGGCTCCTCCGGCCCGGCCGCCCGGACGCGGCCGTCCCCGTCGCCCGTCCCCCACGGCCCGAGCCGCCGCCACACCGCGCCCACCCCGGTCGCGACCGACTGCCCCACCACCTGGCCCACACAGACCACGGCGGCGACCAGCGCCGTCCAGGCGCCGTACAGCAGACCGAGGTGAGCGGCTGTCACGGACGGCCCTCCTCGACCGGTGGCTCCACGTCCCCGTGCCACAGCGGCGGCCGTTCCGCCCGGCGGCCGCGCGCCGCGAACCGGCCCGCGAGCCGGCCCAGCGTGCCGGGGCGGTTCCAGGCGCGGAACGCGTCCAGCCGGCCGCCGCCCGCCCGGCCCAGCACGTCCTCGATCCGCGCGACGTCCTCGGCGGGCAGCGCGCGGACCACCGGGCGCAGCACCTTCGTCAGCAGCGCGGTGCGCGTCTCGTCCCACGCCGGGTGGGTGCCGGGACAGGCGCTCCAGGCGACGAACGACGCGGCGGCGTACGACGGTGACGTCCGCAGCCGCTCCCGCACCCGGTCCGAACGGCCCGCCCGCTCGTACGCCGCGAGCAGCCGGGGCTCGCCCGACCGGGCCAGCGGGTACAGCTCGCTGTCCGGCGTCGGGCCCTCGATCAGCCGCCGGGCCAGCGTGCGGGCCACCCGCTCGGACACGGTGTCCGGGACCGGCTCACCGGCACCGGTCTCCAGGTCCAGCGCCCGGCCGACCCAGTCCTCGCCCTCGCCGCCCGTGCCCAGCAGACCCGTGAACTCCAGCAGCAGCAGCGCCGCGCGCTGACCGGGCCGCAGTTCGGCGGGGAAACAGCGCAGCAGGTCGGCGGCGAGGACGGGCACGTCGATGTCGTCCGGCGGCGCGGCGAGCGCGGCGCCGACGAGGGCGTCGCGGGTACCGGCCGCGCGGTGGATGTCCGAGCCCAGCTCGTTCAGGAGCAGGCTGGCCTCCTGGCTGGTCGGCAGCGCGTCCGGCCAGACCAGGCCGAGCGCGGTCCGCAGTACGGCGGTGTCGGCGTGCGGCGACACCCCGGCGGCCCGCAGCACCGCGTGGAACCGGCCGAGCCGGTCGTCCGTGTCCCGGGCCCCCGGCGGCGGCGCCAGGACACACATGCGCAGATGCGGGAATCCCGGCTGCGCGCCGACCGGCAGCCGCGACCCCGCGAGCCGCCCCGCGACGGCGGCCGGCCCGGCGGCGGCCAGCGCGTCGAGCGCCCCGAACAGGGCGATCCGCAGCGCGGGGTGGGCTTCGACGGCGTCGAGCAGAGCGGGGGGAACACCGCCCGGGGTACCGGACGGGGTACCGCGCGAGGCGGTGTACGGAGTCCCGTGCGGGGCGGCATGCCCGGAGGCACCGGCGTAGGGGGCGCCGCCGTGCGGGGTGGTGGTGCCGTACGTTCCGGCCCGCGCGCCGCCGTGCGTGGGCCGGCCGGAGCCCGGACCCGCGTACCCCTCGCCGTGCCGGTCGCCGCCGGTGTCCGGGGCGGCGCGCGGATCTCGCCCGGGGGCGGACGTCCCGGCCTCCGCGCTGCCGTACGGGCCGGCCGCCGGGGAGGTGTCCCACCCGGCTGCCGAGCCGCCGCGCCACGTGCCGTGCGGACCGGCGTACGCGCCGCCGTCCGGCCCGTCCGGCCCGGCGGCCGACGGCACCGGCTCGCCCGGTGGCCCGGACGGCGCCGGTGGTCCGGACGGTGCCGCCGTCCCCGGTGGTTCCGTGGACACCAGGACCCGGGACAGCCGTCCCGCCAGTTCCGGCAGCAGGTCCTGGCAGTCGACGTCGAGGAGGTCGGCGGTGCCGAGGAGGGACAGGGGACGTCCGGCGGCCGGCTCGCGCGGATCCGCGACACCGGCGCGCAGCGGCGCGGCGAGCGTACGGGCCAGGTCGTCGCGGACCACCGGGGTCAGGGAACCGGCGCGCAGCGCGGGCACCGGGCCGCCGCCGAGCACCGCCGAGGTCAGGACCCGGCCCGCGAGCGGCGCGGTCACGGCGGTCGGCAGCCGGCCCTCGACCCGTTCGAGGAGGGCGGTCAGCGCGCCCCCGTCGGTGTCCTCGCCGCCCGCGCTCACCGCGCGGACCAGCTCCGTCAGGGTCGCCTCGGGCAGCGACGCCGCCCGCTCCGCGGCCCACCGCGCGGCGGCGGCCCGCGCGTCACCGCGCAGCGCCACCCCGCGCACCAGCGCCGCGACCGCGAGCGGCCCCGGCTCCAGCGTCGCGTCCCGGAACAGGTCAGGACAGCCCGCGGTCCAGATCCGCGCGCACATGTCCGCCCACGCGTCCGCGACCGGCCCGGCGGCCGTCCGCCCCGTGCAGTCGTGCACCCGCAGCCGGTGGCCGGGCGCGCACGGCTCGGAGGACGGCAGCGCGCCGACGATCTGCTGCCGGGCCTGCTGCGGACGCCGCGTGTACGTCGTGAAGGTCAGCCGGTGCGCCACCTCCCGCGGCAGCACCGCGCAGGCCAGCGCGATCCACTGGGCCACGGCCGTGCTGTCCCGCTCGACGACGAGGAGCTGGCAGGCGTCGGGATCACGGGCCAGTTCCCGCAGGTCGGCGAAGAACGGCGCGAGCCGCTCGGCGCGGGACCCGGCGAACGCCACCAGCCCGTCCGTGCGCAGCAGCCCCGACGGTTCGAGCCGGTCCACGGGGGCGGGCCGCCGGTCCCCGGGCGTGGCGTCGGCCCACCGCGGCGACTCCCACGCGGTGATCGGCAGCGCGCCGTCCGGCAGCCGCGCCCCCGGCGGCAGGTACAGGGCGTGCGCGTGGAAGTTCCCCCAGCGCCCGCTGTAGTCGGCGCCCGTGTAGACGGTACGGCTCAACAGCCGTCCTCCGTCGGACAGTTCGTGGAAGCCCAGGGACCGGGGGAACTCGCCGAGCTGCGCGGTGTCGGGCCGGGCCGGCAGGTCGCGCGGCGGCTCGTAGCCGATGAGCTGCTCCGCCTCCCGCAGCAGGCCCTGCGGGACGCCGGGGCTGACCGCCGTGAACCGGAACCCCGAACCGTCGGGTCCGGGCGGCGCGGACGTGTAGTGCAGCTGGGCCAGTGTCACCTGCCCTGCTCCTTCCCGGCCTTGCGTACGTTGAGCAGTCCCCGGCGGCTCAGCAGCCACAGCAGCGGGTCCTCCACCCGTACCGGCTGCGGACCCGACTTCGGGGCGTCCGCGGGAGCGTCGGGAGGGGGCGGCGCGCCCAGCGCCGACAGCCCGAAGAGGGACAGCTCGGCGAAGTCCAGCTCCAGGCGGCGCATCAGCGCGCCCGAGTCCCACTCCGCCATCAGCGACCGCATCTCCTCGTGCACGGCGAGCCGGTCCACGTCGTCGTACCGGCCGTCCCGGTGCGGGGCGTTGGCCAGCAGCGGCGAGTGCGGGTCGAGCAGCGGCCGCAGCATGTCCGTCTTGGTGACGGCGACGGCCATCGGCGTCGCGACCCGGCCGCGCGCCCCGCGCCGCCCGTGCGCCCGCAGCTGCGTGGCGAGGTCGGCGGCGATCTGCTCCGGCGGGGTCTCCACCGCGGGCAGCGGCGGCCCGTCGTGCACCGGCAGCCGGTCCCGCACGGACCCCAGCTGCAACGGGTCGACCAGCATGATGATGCCGTCGGCGGCGCTGAGGTAGCGGGTGTAGCGGTCCATCGCCTCCCGGTCCGCGAGGTCCTCACCGGCCGCGTCGAAGAAGACCAGCGTGGTGTGGCGGGTGCCCGCGCCCGGCCGGCCGCGCCGGGGCAGGCTCAGCCGGTACAGCAGCGGGTCGTTGAAGCCGAGCGCGGCCGGGCGGGTGGCGTCCGGCAGCCGCAGCCGCTCGTAGAGGTCCTCGGCCATCTCCTTGTCGCGCTGCTGGGTGCTCTGCCCCATCGCCGCGAGCGAGGCGTGGTACGCCTGCCCGACGCGCTGGTTCAACTCGTTGACCAGCACGGAGACGTACGTGCTCTTGCCGGACGCCTTCGCGCCGACCAGCGCGATGATGCGGCTGTCCTGGTCGCAGTAGTCGCTCGGCAGGTCGTTGTGGCAGGACCCGCAGACCCGGACGGGCGTGGTGACGCCGCACTTCGGGCACGGCACGTTCCCGGCGGAGCCGCCGAGGACCGTGCCCACCGTGCGGGGCGCGGCGAAGACGGGACCGCGCATCCGGGCGGCGGGCGGCGCGGCCGGACCGGTGAAGCCCGCCCAGACGTCGTCACGCACGGGACCGCAGGGCGCGCCGCCGCGGACGCCGCTGGGCAGCATCTGGCAGCGGTAGGGGAGTCTGGCCGCCGATGCGCGGGTGAAGCAGTAGGGACAGGTGACGGTCGTCATGGCTCAGCGCACCACCAGGGTCGCGGGGGAGGGTTCTTCGAGGCGTACGGCGGCGGCGTGCTCGCCCAGCAGGAAGCCGCGCAGCGTGTACGGAGCGGGGAGGTCCACGGCCGGCAGTTCCCGCTCCACGGTGCCGTCCCGGGTGAGGTCGCTGCCGGTGACGCGCAGCACGGTGGTGCCGTCGCTCGCGTCCCGGGGGCGGAGCGTGCCGCCGCGGACCACGCACACGAACTCGGGCAGGTCCGTGCCGGTGGTGTCCGGGCCCAGCAGCGTGATCCGCAGCACGGCCCGGCGGCCCCGGGCGAAGAGCCGGCGCGGCGCGGGCAGCAGCCGGTAGCCGATGGCGGTGTCCGCGCCGAGCAGCACCTCGGCGGTGGCCGCGGGCAGCACCACGGCGCCGGGCACCTGCGAGGCGACCGAGGCGCGGACGCGGGTCGCGTGCGGGCCGACGGGGAGGCGCAGCCCACCGCGCCGGTAGGCGTGCGCGGTGACGGTCCGCGCACCGCCCGGACCGGTCCCCCCGGCACCCGGCAGGGGCTCCCAGGCGACGGTGACCTGTCCCGTCCCCTCCGGCCAGTCCAGGGTGACGGCGGCTTCCCCGCCGGGGAGGCGGCGCGCGGCCAGCGCGGTGACGGGGCGCAGCGCCTCGACGCCCACGGCGGGTCCGGCCAGGGCCCGTTCGCCGAGGACGGCCACGGCGGCGATCCGCGCGTACCCGCCCCGCCGGGGCCGTACGGTCCCGGGCGCGTCCGGCTCGTCCAGGCGCGGCGGCAGCGCGTCGGCGCGCAGCTCCGTGCCGGGCGGCGGCGCCTCGCCCGGCCACTCCACCAGGCGTACGCGGGCACCGTGCGCGCCGGTCCAGGTGAACCGCACCTCGTCGTCGGCGGGTTCGGCGGTGAGCGAGGCGACCGGCTCCGGCCAGGGGTGGACGGTCCGGGTGAGGAGGCGGCCCGGGGAGGCGACCGGGGCGCCGTCGGGGGACCGGTAGTGGCAGACGACCCGGAACACCTGCTCGCCGACCGGCAGTTCCGTCGCGGTGAACCCGTCCGGCCGGACGTCGAGCCGTCCCTCCGCCGGGCCCGTACGGTCCACCGTCACCCCCGTGGTGCCGGGCGGGCAGGCCCACGAGGCCGTGACCCGGCCCGGCCCGTCGGTCACGACCGGGGCGTCCACCTCGGGGGCGACCAGCAGCGAGTGGGAGACGCGCGGCGCGCCGCCGACCTGCCCGTCGCGCAGCGGCAGCGCGGCGTAGCGGACCGTCGCGCCGGGCGTGACCTCCGCGTCCAGGGCGGTGCCGCCCCTGGCGGGCAGCTCCCGGTGGCCGGTGGCACCCCGCTCGTCGCGGAGCAGGCACAGCAGCCGCCAGCCGTCGGCGCCCTCGGCGTCCCACTCCAGCGCCACGTGGCCCGGGGCGAGTCCGGTCCGCAGCGGCGCGGGGCCGTCCGGCGCGGGGCGGTGGGCGCGGACCAGTCCGTGCAGCGCCCGCCGGTCGTCCGCGGCCTCGCGCAGCGCGCGCAGGTACTGCTCCGTCGCGGCGTCGGTGTCCCCCTCGCGCACCGCCCGGCGGGCCGTCTCCAGCGCGGTGTCCAGGGCGGTCAGCCGCTCCGTCAGCTCCGTGCGCAGGGTCCGCAGGGCGGGGTCGTCGCCGTAGGGCAGGCGGTTGAGCAGGGAACGCACCCGGTGCAGCCGGCGGCCGTCCCAGGCGTCGGCGAGCGCTTCGGCGGCGGCGCGCTGCTCGCGGTCGAGGACCGGGCGCTGCTCGGCGGCGACCAGCAGCGCGCCGATCTCGTCGGGGTGCACGCCCAGTTCGGCGAGGGTCCCGCGGCGCTGGACCGGCGGCCGTTCCTGCACCAGGCCGATGACCTGGTAGAGCACGATACGGCGCAGGGCCTGCCCGTCACGCCGGTGCGCCTCGGCCAGCCGCCGCGCGAGGGCCGCCGCGGGGCCGGCGCCACCGGCGAGCGCGTCCAGCAGCGGGCCGTCCACCCGGCGCGTGCCGCGCGGTCCCGACGGCACCCGGAGCCCGTCCAGGACGCGGAGTCCGCCCTCGGAGGGCAGGAGGATCTCGCCCGCGTGCCGGGCGCCGGCCGCGCGCTGGGCGGCGACCAGCTCGGCGTACCCGGCGACGAACGGGCTGAGCGGCAGCCCCGACAGCGCACCGGGCAGCCCCAGATGATGCCCGAACCCCCGACCTGCCACGTGTGCCGCGCCCCCCACTTGTGCTCCGAGACACCATCCCAGCAGATCGAAGACCGGGGAGGGAAGGGTTTCCCCGAAACCCCGCACAGCCCCGAAGTCCCCCTGCGAGGGCCTGTCTTCAGCCCTTCCGTCCGAGCGCCGCGCCGGCCCCCGGGCGGGCACCGCGCTCCTCGCTCCGGTCGGGGCGCCGCGCCGGGCCCTCGGGGGCAGGCGCGCGGCACGGTCCCCTGCGCGCGGGCCCGTACACGGCCTCCCGGACGGGCACCGCACTCGGCCCTTCGGGGCAGGAACCCCGTCGCACCCCTGCACGCGCTCCCGCCCGCCCGGCCCTGGCCGGCTTCCCCGGAGCCACCCTCGGCTCCCGGGCGGCTCCCTCGGGGGCAGGGGCCCCGTCGGTCACCCGTGCGCGGAGACCCCCGCCCCCGGAACGCTCACGCTCCCAGTGCCATACGTACCGGCACCCGTGCCGCCTCGTACCGGTGGACCAGGAGGCGGGCCACCTCCGGGGCCGGGCCCAGGACGTCCGCCAGGACGTCCGCCCCGGTGGCGCCGTGGGCGATGCGGTCGGGGAGCCGGCCCGGGGCCAGGACGTACGGGGCGACGGCCACCCGCGCGCAGCCGAGGTCCCGCAGCTCACGGACCGCCTCCTCGGTGCGCGGCAGGGATGCGGAGGCGAACGCAGGCCGCACGGCGCACCAACCGGTGTGCCGCCACTCCCGCGCGATTCCTGCGATCACTGCGATCGCCTCCGGGTCGGTGGACCCCGCCGAGGCCAGCACGACCCCGGTCGAGGACTTGTCGGCGGGGGTGAGCCCCGCCTCGTACAGCCGTCGTTCCAGCGCCGTGAGCAGCAGGGGGGAGGGGCCGAGCACCTCCGCCTGCCTGATCCGCAGCCGGGGCGGCGCGTCCGCGAGGACCGCCGGGATGTCGGCCTTGGCGTGGAAGGCGCGGGTCAGCAGCAGCGGCAGGGCCACGACGTCCCGGACGCCCTCCGTCGCCAGGGACTCCAGGACACCCGGGACCGACGGCACGTTGAAGTCCAGGAACCCGGTCTCCACCCGGACGTCGGGACGCAGCGCCCGCACCCGGCGGACCAGGGCGTGCACGGTCGCGGCGTGCCGCGGATCGCGGCTGCCGTGGGCGATGACGAGGAGGACCGGGGTGGACATGGCGACGCTCAGCTCCTCACCAGCAGACCGCGGCTGCGCAGCACCCACCGCTCCAGCGGACTGAAGATCAGCAGGTCGATGGCGATGCCCACGGTCAGGATCAGCAGGATGGCCTCGAACACCATGGCCATGTCGCTGGCGTTGCGGCCGTTCTCCAGCAACTGCCCGAGCCCGACCCCGAGATCGGGATACGACGCGATGATCTCCGCGGCCATCAGCGAGCGCCACGAGAACGCCCAGCCCTGCTTCAGCCCCGCGACGTAGCCGGGCAGCGCGGCCGGCAGCGTGATGTGCCAGGTGCCCTTCAACCCGGTCGCGCCCAGCGTGCGCCCGGCCCGCAGGTACAGCGGCGGCACCTGGTCCACGCCGGAGACCAGCCCGTTGGCGATGGACGGCACCGCGCCGAGCAGGATCACCGCGTACATCATCGAGTTGTTCAGGCCCAGCCAGATCACGGCCGGCGGCACCCACGCCACCGACGGCAGCGACTGGAGCCCGGAGAGGATCGGCCCGATCGCCGCCCGCACGAACCGCACCCGCGCCACCAGCAGCCCCAGCGGCGTGCCGATGAGCAGCGCCAGCAGGAAACCGGACAGGCCGCGCGAGACGCTGGTCCAGATGTAGTCGAGCAGGGTGCCCTGCAGCCAGGCGTCCCGGAGGACGTTCCACACGTCGAGGGGTGCCGGCAGCTTCGTCGGGTCGTCGACGATGCCGAACGAGATCAGCGCCTGCCACACCGCGAGGACCAGCAGCACGGCGACGACCGGCGGCAGTACCTTGCGCAGCAGGGTCTGCCGGACCGGCGTACGGTGCCGCGGTCCGCTCTCCAGCGCGTCGAGGCCCGCCTCCAGACCGGCGAGGTCACCCGTGTCCCCGGTCCGGGCCGGTGCGGCGGTGTCAGTGCTGGCCATGGCGACGGATCTCTCCCCGCAGCTCTTCGGTGATCTCCAGGGACAGTTCCGCCACGGCGGCGTCCTCGATGCGGCGCGGGTGCGGCAGGTCCACCGTCCACTCGCGGGCGACCCGCCCGGGACGGGAGGAGAGCAGCACGACCCGCTCGGCGAGCCGCACGGCCTCGCGGACGTTGTGCGTGACGAACAGGACGGACAGCTTCGTCTCCCGCCAGATGCGAGTCAGTTCGTCGTGGAGCACGTCCCGGGTGATGGCGTCCAGCGCCGCGAACGGCTCGTCCATCAGCAGCAGCCGGCTCTCCTGGGCGAGCGCGCGGGCCATCGCGACCCGCTGCCGCATACCGCCGGACAGCTCGTGCACCCGCTTGCCGTACGCGCCCTTCAGCCGGACCAGTTCGAGGAGTTCCTCGGCCCGGCCGCGCCGCTCGGACTTCGGCACGCCCCGCAGTTTCAGGGCGAGTTCGATGTTCTTCCCGGCGGTCAGCCAGGGGAACAGCGCGTGCTCCTGGAACATCAGCGCCGGGCGCCCGTCCGTGTCGATCGTCCCGGCACTGGGCCGGTCCAGCCCCGCCACCAGGTTCAGCAGCGTCGACTTGCCGCAGCCCGAGGCGCCGAGCAGGGTGACGAACTCGCCGGGGGCGACGTCCAGGCTGACGTCGTCGAGGACGAGCTGCGCTCCGGCCGGCCCGGTGAACGACTTCGAGACATGCTCGATCCGGGCGGCCGTCCGGGCGCCGTCGGCCGTCCCGGTGCCGTCGGCCGCCCCGGCAAGGGTCGTGGCCATGGTCAGAAGTCCCACCCGTCGTCTTCGGTCTCGTCCTTGACCGGCTCCGGCGAGGCGAAGGACTCACCGACCATGCCGGCGGTGAGCGTGGTGCCGTCGCCCGGGTCGATCAGGATGAACGAGCCGGTGCGCCGCGAGTCCGCGTAGGAGTCGGCGGGCAGCGGCTCGGCCGTCCGGATCTTCACCCGGCCGATGTCGTTGGCGACGAGCTGTCCCGGGTGCGGGTGCAGGGACAGGTCGTCGAGCGTGAGCCGCGCCGGGATGTCCTTGACGATCGCCTTCACCGTGCGGGTGCCGTGTTTGAGCAGCACCCGGTGGCCGACGGCCAGCGGCTGGTCGGCGACGTGGCAGACGGTGGCCTCGACGTCCTGGGTGGTGGCCGGCGCGTCCTGGGTGGGGACTATCAGGTCGCCGCGCGAGACGTCGATGTCGTCGGCCAGCAGCAGCGTCACCGACTGCGGCGTCCAGGCCACGTCGGCCGGTTCGCCGAGCACGTCGATGCCGGAGACCGTGGTGGTACGGCCCGAGGGGAGCACGGTCACCGGGTCGCCGATCCGGAACGAACCGGCGGCGATCTGGCCCGCGTACCCCCGGTAGTCGGGGTGCTCGGCGGTCTGCGGCCGGATCACGTACTGCACGGGCAGCCGGGCGTGGCAGTGCGCCAGGTCGTGGCTGACCGGCACGGTCTCCAGGTGCTCCAGGACGGTCGGGCCGCCGTACCAGTCCATGTGCGCCGAGGGTTCGACGACGTTGTCGCCGACGAGCGCGGATATGGGGATCGCGGTGACCTCGGGGACGCCCAGCTCGGTCGCGTACGCCGTGAACTCCTCGGCGATCCGCGCGAAGACCGTCTCGTCGTAGTCGGTGAGGTCCATCTTGTTGACGGCGAGGACGACGTGCGGGACGCGCAGGAGGGCGGCGATGGCGGCGTGCCGGCGGGTCTGCTCGACGACGCCGTTGCGGGCGTCGACGAGGACGACGGTCAGTTCGGCGGTGGAGGCGCCGGTGACCATGTTGCGGGTGTACTGCACGTGGCCGGGGGTGTCGGCGAGGATGAAGCGGCGCCGGGGCGTGGCGAAGTAGCGGTAGGCCACGTCGATGGTGATGCCCTGCTCGCGCTCGGCCCGCAGGCCGTCGGTGAGCAGCGCCAGGTCCGGCGCGTCCTGGCCCCGGCTGGCGGAGGCCCGCTCCACGGCCTCCAGCTGGTCGGTGAGGACCGACTTGGAGTCGTGCAGCAGACGCCCGACGAGCGTGGACTTGCCGTCGTCGACCGAACCGGCGGTGGCGAACCGCAGCAGCGTGGTCTCGGAGAGGAGTTCGGTCGTGGTGCTGGTCATGTCTAGAAGTACCCCTCGCGCTTGCGGTCTTCCATCGCGGCCTCGGACATCTTGTCGTCGGCGCGGGTGGCGCCGCGTTCGGTGAGCCGGGAGGCGGCGATCTCGGCGATGACCTTGTCGATGGTGTCGGCGTCGGA
>NZ_JAVRHI010000214.1:0-35581 GCF_034105845.1 Streptomyces sp. CRN 30
GACGGCGGGCGGGCCGAGGCACCGGCCGCGCCGCACGCGGCGTGGACCGCCGAGCCGGGCGACGGCACGGGTCCGCTGCCCGACTGGTGGCGCACGGAGAGCGGCCCGTTCGGGCGCGGCGACAGCGTGCCGGGGTTCGTCGGCGGCATCGAGATCCCGGACCTCCTCAAGCCGCCGCGGCCCCGGGAGAAGCCGGGGGAGACCGGGCAGGAGAAGCCGGAGAAGCAGGAAGCGGCGGCCACGGAGGCGGCCCCGCGGCGGAGCCGCCTGCGGTGGCCCCGCAGGAGCGCGGACGCCCCGCCCCGCAGGCTGCTCCCCCCGGGCACGCGTCCCAACGGTCTCCTCCTCGTCTCGGCCGTCCTGCTGGTCGTCGGCGCGATCCTCGGCAACCTGCTCCCGCTGGCCCTCGGCTGGGTCCTGGCCTTCCTCTCCCGCCGCCTCACCCCCGCCCAGGCGAAGTGGGCGGTCCTGGGCCTGCCCGGCCTGGTGGCGGCGACCGGCGTGGTCTGGCTCTGGGGCCGCACGGACGGCCGCTGGAGCACCCCGATCGCCGAGGGCCACATGAACGAGGCGGTCACGGAGACCTGGCCCTGGGTCCTGCGCGGAGCGGCCCTGGCCTCGGCGGCGTACCTGCTGTGGAAGAGCCGCAGAACGTCATGACGCCGTACCGGACCGGTGCCCCTGAAAGGGGCTCGGGGAACCGCGCGACCAGCCACGACGAACCCGCACCTCACAATGGAGGCATGCCCTCCACAACCGTCGGTTTCGACCTGGACATGACCCTCATCGACTCCCGCCCCGGCATCCACGCCTGCTACGTGGCCCTGTCCGAACGGACGGGCACAGCCGTGGACGCGGACCTGGCCGTCACCCGCCTCGGCCCGCCCCTGGAACAGGAACTCGCCCACTGGTTCCCCGCCGAGCGCCTGGCCGCCACCGCCGACCTCTACCGCTCGCTGTACCCGGAGTACGCCATCGCGGCCACCCCCGCCCTGGACGGCGCCCGCGAGGCGATCACGGCCGTGCAGCGGGCCGGCGGCCGGGCGGTCGTCGTCACCGCCAAGTACGAGCCCAACGCCAAGCTGCACCTGGACCACCTCGGCATCCGGCCGGACGCGGTCATCGGTGATCTGTGGGCGGAGCAGAAGGCCGTCGCGCTGCGCGAGCACGGCGCGGGGATCTACGTCGGCGACCACCTGGGGGACATCCGGGGGGCGCGCGCCGCGGACGCGTACTCCGTCGCCGTGGCCACCGGCCCGTACACCGTCGACGAACTGCGCGCCGCGGGCGCCGACACGGTCCTCGCGGACCTGACGGAGTTCCCGGAGTGGCTCGCGGGCTACCTGGCGGACCCGGCGGCGGCGCGGGCCTGACGCCGCCCGGCGGCGACCGACCGCAGCACCCCCGCGGCGGCGACGAGGAAGCCGACCCCCATGAGCATGCTCAGCCCGAACATGTACGTGGGGAACGGCGTCGTACCGAGGAACAGCGGGGCCACCGTGACGACCGTGGCCACGGTGCCGATGAAGAAGACGATCGCACCGGCACGGATCAGTCGGTCACCGGGCTCGGCGGAATTCGTTTGGGTTTTGTCACGCACCCGACCAGGGTAGTTCCCGAGCCGTAGGAACGACCGGGGGACGTCTTGTCACCGGCCTGAAGACCATTAGCCTGGGTACCGGCGGGTCCTGGACCCGCCCGAGTGCTATCAAGAGCAGTTTTCCGACGAGTACGAGGACGAGGACAGACGTGCCTACCGGCAAAGTCAAGTGGTTCAACAGTGAGAAAGGCTTCGGCTTTCTCTCCCGTGACGACGGCGGTGACGTCTTCGTCCATTCCTCGGTCCTCCCCGCCGGAGTCGAGACCCTGAAGCCGGGCCAGCGCGTGGAGTTCGGCGTGGTCGCCGGGCAGCGCGGCGACCAGGCGCTCTCCCTCACCCTGCTGGAGCCGGCCCCGTCCCTGGCGGCGGCCGCGCGCAAGAAGCCGGACGAACTGGCCTCCATCGTCCAGGACCTGACGACCCTGCTGGAGAACATCACGCCCATGCTGGAGCGGGGCCGCTACCCGGAGAAGACCGCCGGGAAGAAGATCGCCGGTCTGCTCCGCGCGGTCGCCGACCAGTTGGACGTCTAGGAGCCGCTCACGGGAAGGCCAGCGCGTCCGGGCCGAGGGCCGGTACGAGTCCCTCGGCCGCCGCCCGGGTCAGCAGACCGCGGATCGCCGCGTAGCCGTCCTCGCCGAGGTCGGCGGTGAACTCGTTGACGTACAGCCCGATGTGCTGGTCGGCGACGGCCGGGTCCATCTCCTGGGCGTGCTCCATGACGTACGGGCGGGAGACCTCGGGGTCGTCCCAGGCCGCGCGCACGGAGGCCCGGACGGAATCCGCGAGCCGCGTCAGCGTCTCACCGCCCAGCGACCGCTTGGCGATGATCGCGCCGAGCGGGATCGGCAGCCCGGTGGTCGCCTCCCAGTGCTCGCCCATGTCGGCGAGCTTGTGCAGTCCGTAGTTCCGGTACGTGAAGCGGGCTTCGTGGATCACGAGGCCCGCGTCCACCTTGCCGTCCCGTACCGCCGGCATGATCTCGTGGAACGGCATGACGACGACCTCGCCGACCCCGCCCGGCACGGTGTCCGCGGCCCAGAGGCGGAACAGCAGGTACGCCGTCGACTTCTCGCTCGGCACCGCGACGGTCTTCCCGCGGAGGTCGGCGCCGGCCTCCCGGGTCAGCACCAGCGGCCCGCAGCCCCGGCCCAGCGCGCCGCCGCAGGGCAGCAGCGCGTACTCGTCGAGGACGTACGGCAGCACCGCGTACGACACCTTCAGCACGTCGTGCTCGCCGCGCTCGGCCATGCCGTTGGTGAGGTCGATGTCGGCGAAGGTCACGTCCAGGGCGGGGGCGCCGGGGACGCGGCCGTGGGCGAGGGCGTCGAAGACGAAGGTGTCGTTGGGGCAGGGGGAGTACGCGATCTGCAGGCTGCTGTCAGTGGTCATGGGGGTTCCAACTCTCCAGGGCGGGTGCGAGCTTCCCGAAGGCGTCCGTCAGGGCCGCGAGGGCGTCCCCGATCCGCCAGGCGGCCCGGTCGCGGGGGCCCACGGGGTTGGAGACGGCACGCAGCTCCAGCACGGGCACCCCGTGCGCGGCGGCGGCCTCGGCGACACCGAAGCCCTCCATGGCCTCGGCGAGGGCGCGGGGGTGGCGGGCGCGCAGCGCGGCGGCGCGCTCGGCGGTGCCGGTCACGGTGGATCCGGTCAGTACGGTGCCGGGCCGGGCGCCGGTCGCGGCGGCCACCAGCGCCACCAGCGCGGCCGGCGGGCGGTGGGTGACCGTGCCGAAGCCGAGGTCGGTCACCGGCAGGAAGCCGTCGGCGGTCTCGGCGCCCAGGTCGGCCGCGGTGATCTCGTCGGCGACGACGAGCGAGCCGACGGGCGCGCCCGGGGCGAAGCCGCCGCCGATGCCGGCCGAGACGACCAGGTCGTAGGGGCGGTCCGCGAGGGCCGCGGCGGTGAGCGCGGCGGCGGTGGAGGCGGCGGCGAGGGCGGGGCCCACACCGGCGGCCAGCAGATCGACGCCGTCCACGGCCGGGCGGTGCAGGGTGATGCCGGGGCGGGGTGTCTCCCGGACCGGTCCGGGAAACGCCCGAGCCACCGCGTCCCGCTCGGCGGGGACCGCGGTGGCCACGAGGAGGTGCGAGGCGGACGTGGTCAGTCGCCCTTCTTCAGCTCGAAGGACCACACGCCGGTGAAGGACTGGCCGCCCTCCTTGCCGTTGCCGGCGACGATCGCGACCTTCGTGGAGTCGCCCTGCGCTCCGTACTGGGCGTTGAAGAACACGCTGCCGGGGACCGTGCGGTAGGTCTTCTTGCTGTCGTCGGTCAGCGGCTGGCCGTTCATCAGGATCGTCCAGCGCTTGTCGGCGATGTCCGGGTCCACACCGAAGCGGACGGTCTCGTCGGGGTCGACCGTGATCGTCTCGACGTCCTTGTCCTGGAGGCACTTGGTGAGGTCGGCGGTCTTCAGGGCTTCGTCGCCCTCGCCGCCGCAGGTGGCCTCGGAACTGATCGAGTCGCTGCCGACGGTGATCGTCGACAGCGGCGTCGGCTTGTCGCAGGCCGACAGGACGAGCAGTCCTGCGGATACGGCGCCGGCGGCGGCGACGGCACGGCGGCGTCGCACAGCGCGGTGTCCAGGGGCGGCTGCGCCGCGGGGCAACGTGGTCATGGGCGAAGGTTATCGGGCCCTTATGGGTGGCCCCCAACCTGGGTGCGGCGCGCCGTGTCCACGCGGCCCTGGACAGCCGCCCCGCACGCCGGTCCCGACGGCCGCCCTCACACCACCCTGGACGGGCGTCCGCCGTGCCGGGCCGAACCGAGCAGTCCGCGTACGGTGCCCAGCCAGCCCGCGGCGACGATCGCGGCGCCCACCGACAGGCCGAGGGTGCCGTTCAGCGGCAGCGCGATGCCGACCGCGCCGCCCAGCACCCAGGACATCTGGAGCAGCGTCTCCGACCGGGCGAACGCCGAGGTCCGCACCAGCTCCGGCACGTCCCGCTGGATCAGCGCGTCCAGCGACAGCTTCGCCAGCGCCTGCGCGAACCCGGCGATCGCGGCCAGCCCCGCCACCAGCACCGCCCCGAAGAACACCGCGGCCGTCACCGCCGCGGCCAGCACGCACGCCAGCACCGTCACGATGATGATCTCCGGCGCGCGGGAGCGCAGCCACGCGCCGACCGCCGTGCCGAGGGCGTTGCCCGCGCCCGCCGCGACGCCGACGATCCCCAGCGACACCGCCGCGCTCTGCCCCGTCATCGGGTGCTCGCGCAGCAGGAACGCCAGGAAGAAGATGAGGAAGCCGGTCAGACAGCGCACGGCGGCGTTGGCGGCGAGCGCGTGCGTGACCGCCGTACCGACCGTACGGAGCCCCGGGCGCTTGACCGGCTTCAGGTGCGGGCCGTGCAGGTGCGCGTCGTCCGCGGCGAGCAGCGCGGTGTCCTCGCCCTTGGCGGAGTCGACCTTGCGCGGCAGCGTGAACGACAGGAACGTCCCGGTGACGAAGATGACGAACGCGCCGTACAGCGGCCAGCGCGGCCCGATCTGCTGGAGCCCCGCCCCGATCGGCGCGGCGACCCCCGTGGCGAGCAGCCCGCCGAGCGTCACCCGGGAGTTCGCCTTCACCAGTGAGAACCCGGTCGGCAGCAGCCGCGGCACCACGGCGCTTCTGACCACGCCGTACGCCTTCGACGCCACCAGCACGCCGAGCGCCGCCGGATACAGCTCGATGCCGCCGCTGATCACCGCGCCGGACAGCACCAGCGCGAGCAGCGCCCGCGCGGCCATCGCGGTCGCCATCGCCGCCCGGCGCCCGTGCGGGACGCGGTCCAGGAGCGGGCCGATCACCGGGGCGAGGAGAGTGAAGGGCGCCATCGTGATGGCGAGGTAGAGGGCGACCCGGCCCCGCGCCTCGTCCGTCGGCACCGAGAAGAAGACGGTGGAGGCGAGCGCGACGGTGATCATGACGTCACCGGCGCCGTTCACCCCGTGCAGCTCGATCAGCTTGCCCAGGCCCGACTCGCCGGCGCCGTGCGCGTGCGTCGCCCGCCGGATACCGCGGGCCGGCGCCGTCACCGGCAGGTGCAGAGCGCGGCCGACCCCGCGGAAACGCCCGGGACCGCGTCCCCGGCCCCCGCCCCTCACTTCCGTCCGTGCGGCTGCCACCCCGTCATAGTGCCCCGGAAAACGGGGGAGTAGAGCCGTGATCGCGCGGTTGGGGCTGATCGGGTCGGGTGAGGCGAGGTCCGGCGGCGGGCGGGAAACTCCCGTCGGTGTAGGCCCAGCGCAGCTGAGCAGGTAGCGTGCGTAGCGCGTCGTGGCGAACGTTCTCGGCCGCGCGCCTCACTGCCATCCCGCAGAATGGATGACGTAGGTGCGCCCGAGCGCGTCGGGCGCGGACGTCGACGCGGTCCCCGGGTCCGCTCCGTCCGCCTCCCGCCGGCAGTGGCGCACTCGTGAGACGGCGTATGGAGAGAAGCGATACCTGTGAGCGCAGCGACAACGCGAAGCCGCACCCCTGACCGCCTGTGCGCCGAGGCCGTCGACCTCGCCAGGACCGCGGCCGAGGAGGCGGCGGCACCCGGTGTGGTCGGCGACCACGAGGGTCTGGTGTCCGAGGGTGACCGCGTTGTCACGCACTATTTCGGGTGCACCGAGCTGGGCTATCGCGGCTGGCGCTGGGCCGTCACCGTCGCCCGCGCCTCGCGCGCGAAGGTCGTGACGATCGACGAGGCGGTGCTGCTGCCCGGCCCGGACGCCGTCCTGGCCCCCGAGTGGGTGCCGTGGAGCGAGCGGCTGCGCCCCGGCGACATGGGCCCCGGCGACCTGCTCCCCACCGACGCCGAGGACCTGCGTCTCGAACCCGGCTGGTCCGGCGAGGACGAGCCGCCGCCGAACGCCGCCGTCTCCCACGAGATGGCCGACCTGGTCGAGGCGGAGGACGCCGAGATCACGGCGGGGCCGCCCGCCGACCTGCCGCTCGCGCCGCCGCGCGGCTCGATCGCGGCGGTCGCCGACGAGCTGGGCCTGCGCCGCCCCCGGGTGCTGTCCCGGTACGGCCTGCACATCGCGGCCGACCGCTGGGAGGAGGCGTTCGGCCCGAAGACGCCGATGGCGCAGGCCGCGCCCGCGCCCTGTGTCTCGTGCGGGTTCCTCACGCCGATCGGCGGCTCCCTCGGCCAGGCGTTCGGCGTCTGCGCCAACGAGTTCTCCCCGGCGGACGGCCGGGTGGTGTCCCTGTCCTACGGGTGCGGGGGCCACTCGGAGGCCGCGGTGATGCCGAAGGCTCCGCAGCCGCCCGCGCCCGTGATCGACGAGACGCGGATCGATCCGTTCCCGCTGCGTGCGGAGACCGGGCCCGCCGGTCCGGCGGCGGAGGAGGCGGTCTCGGCCGAGCCGGGGCACTCGTGACCACGGCGGGCCGGGGGCTGCGCCCCCGGGCCTCCCTTTCGGCCTGAACGGCCTCGTCCTCAAACGCCGGACGGGCTGAGAGGCAGCCCGGCGGGCTGGGCGATGGCGGTGGGTGAACCGATACCTTCTTGCTCGTTGTGTTCTGGGGCCGACGAGGAGAGATCGACGTGAGTATGTTCGTACGGCCCGCCGCCGAGGGTGCGGACCCGTTCGGTACGGCGCGGCTGCGGCGCGGGGTGCTGGACGCCTGGGCGACGAGTCCCGCCCGGTTCCGGGAGGACGCCAACGCCGAGGAGGACCTCGTCCTCGGCGGTTACCGGGACCGGCTGGTCGTGGAGCTCGCGCAGAACGCCGCCGACGCCGCCGCCCGCGCCGGGGTGCCCGGCCGGCTCCGGCTCACCCTGCGCGACGGGGTGCTGGTCGCCGCGAACACCGGCGCGCCGCTGGACGCGGCCGGGGTGGAGTCGCTGTCCACGCTGCGCGCCTCCGCCAAGCGGGACACGGCGGAGGGGGCCGTCGGCCGGTTCGGCGTCGGGTTCGCCGCCGTCCTCGCCGTCACCGACGAGCCCGCCGTCGTCGGCCGGCACGGCGGGGTGCGCTGGTCCCTCGCCGAGGGCCGCGACCTGGCCGCCGACGTCGCCCGGCACAGCCCCGGCCTCGGGGACGAGATCCGCCGCCGCGACGGGCACGTACCGCTGCTGCGGCTGCCGCTCCCCGCCGAGGGCACCGCCCCCGACCCGTACGACACGGCCGTCATCCTGCCGCTGCGCGACCCGGCCGCCGCCGACCTCGCCGAACGGCTGCTGACGGCCGTGGACGACGCGCTGCTGCTCGCCCTGCCCGGACTGACGGAGGTGGTGATCGAGAAGGGGGACGACGACACCCGGACGATCAGCCGTCGTACCGAGGACGGGCTGACCGTCGTCGAGGACTCCCGGGACGGGACCACCCGCTGGCGGACCGCCGCCGCGCACGGGCCGCTCACCCCCGAGCTGCTCGCCGACCGGCCGGTCGAGGAGCGGCTGCGGCCGCACTGGTCGGTGACCTGGGCGGTGCCCGTGGACGAGGAGGGCGCGCCGGTACGGCCCCGCACCGCGCCCGTGCTGCACGCCCCCACCCCCAGCGACGAGCCGCTCGGCGTGCCCGCGCTGCTCATCGCCTCGTTCCCGCTGGACACCACCCGGCGGCACGCGGCCCCGGGCCCGCTCACCGACTTCCTCACGCAGCGCGCCGCCGACGCCTACGCCGGTCTGCTCGCCGACTGGGACCCGGTCACCGCCGGGACCATCGACCTCGTGCCCGGTCCGCTGGGCAAGGGGGAGCTGGACGGCGCGCTGCGGCAGGCGGTCCTGGAGCGGCTGCCGCGTACGTCGTTCCTGCCGCCGGCCGTGACCGTCGCGCCGGGCGAGGACGACAGCGACCTGCCCGCCTCGCTGCGGCCCCGGGACGCCGAGGTGGCCGAGGGCGCCGGGGCCGACACCGTACGGGTGCTGGCGGAGGTACTGCCCACCCTGCTCCCGGCGGGTCTGGAACGCCGCGTGGAGCTGCGCACCCTCGGGGTCGCCCGGCTGCCGCTGACCGACGCCGTCGACCGGCTGGCCGGGCTGGAGAAGGAGCCCGGCTGGTGGTGGCGGCTGTACGACAGTCTCGCCGGTGTCGATCCGGAGCGGCTCTCCGGGCTGCCGGTGCCCCTGGCCGACGGGCGTACGGTCATCGGGCCCCGGCAGGTGCTGCTGCCCGCCCCGGACACCGCCTCCCTCGACCCGGAGGTCCTCGCCCGGCTCGGTCTGAAGGTCGCCCACCCGGCCGCCGCCCACCCGCTGCTGGAGAAGCTCGGCGCCCTCCCGGCCACCCCGCGTGCCGTGCTCACCACCCCGCAGGTCCGCACCGCCGTCGCCGCCTCCCTGGACGACGAGGGCGGGGCGGACTGGGAGGAGGACACCCTCGACGCGGAGGAACTCGCCGACACCGTCCTCGGGCTCGTCCGCGACGCCGCACTGGAACCCGGCGACGAGCCCTGGCTCGGCGCCCTCGCCCTGCCCGACGAGGACGGCGAGCTGTCCCCGGCCGGCGAACTGGTCTTCCCCGGCGGGCCCTTCGCCCGTGTGATGCGGGAGGACGAGGTCGCCGCCGTGGAGGGGGAGCTGGCCGAGAGGTGGGGCCCGGAGACGCTGGCCGCCTGCGGCGTGCTGGTCGGCTTCGCCCTGGTCCGTGCCACCGACGTCGTCCTGGACCCCGACGAACTGGAGCCCCGGGACAGCGACTTCGCCGAACCGGACGACGCCGGGCTGCTGGACGCCGTCGACGTGTGGTGCGAGGACATCCTCGACCGCTTCCCCGAGACGCCCGTCCCGCCGGTCGCCACCGAGCTGGTCGCCGTGCGCGACCTGGACCTCGTCGACGACGACAAGTGGCCCGAGGCGCTCGCCCTGCTCTCCCGGCCGCCGCTGCGCGACGCGCTCGTGCAGCCGGTGCGGATGCTGCTGCCCGACGGCACCCACGAGGTCGTACGGCCGTACACCGCCTGGTGGCTGCGCGGGCACCCGGTGCTCGGCGGACGCCGCCCCGCCGGGCTGCGCGCCGCCGGCGGCGACCCGCTGCTGCGCGGCCTGTACGACGAGGCCGACGCCACCGGCTTCGACGACGAGCAGGTGCTGCGGGCGCTGGGCGTACGGACGTCCGTCGCGGCCCTCCTCGACGAGCCCGGCGGCGCGGCCGAGCTGCTGGACCGCCTCGCCGACCCGGACCGGCCCGTCACCGCCGCCCAGCTGCACGGCCTCTACGGCGCGCTCGCCGACCTCGACCCCGAGTCGGTGACCCTCCCGGACGAGGTGCGGGCGGTCGTCGACGGCGAGGTGCGGGTGGTGGACGCCGCCGACGCGGTGGTCGTCGACTCGCCGGACCTGCTGCCCTTCACCGGCGGGGTGCCGCTGCTGCCGGTGCGTCCGGCCCGCGCCGCCGAGCTGGCGGAGCTGTTCCAGGTGCGGCGGCTGAGCGAGTCCGTCACCGGGCGCGTCGACTCCGAGGGCACCGAGCACGACGTACCGGAGGCGGTGCGGGTGCTGCTGGGGGCGCGGGTGCCCGGCTCCTACGTCGAGCACGAGGAACTCGTCGTGGACGGCGTGGAGATCGACTGGCGGCTCACCGACGATGGGGCGCTGCACGCGGCGACGCTGGAAGGGGTCGCCGCGGGGCTGGCCTGGGCGGCCGGACAGTGGCCCCGGCGGTTCGAGGTGGCGGCGCTGCTCGAAGACCCGTCGCGGACGGCGGAGCTGGCCCGGGACCGCTGGTTCGACTGAGCCGGCGCGAAGGGTGCGTGTGCGGGAGTGACATGCGTCACTCCCGCACATTCTCTTCACTTCCGTACAACCTTTCGTTCCCCCTGTGTATCTGATCACGCGAGTCAACAGACTCCACGATCACTTGGGCCCCTGCGTGACACGAGCCGCTGGGGGGCGACGACCGCCGGGGCCCCTTTCCCACTTGGGGATCGCATGCGTATGCGCGCCACCGTGGCCGCCCTCACCGGCGCCCTGGCCCTGTCCGCCCTCGCCGTGCCTGCCGCGCAGGCCGACTCGGCGGCCGACCCGTTCCAGCAGCGGCCGACCGCCGCCGACGTCTTCGGCGTCGACGCTCACCGCTCGACCGCTCGTGCGGCCGCCGCCCTGCCCACCATCACCAGCGTGTCGGTGAACGGCGGCAAGGACGTGGTCGTCGGCACCACCAACGCCAAGACCTTCACCGTGTCGGTGACCGCCACCCACGCGAGCGGCATCGCCGACGCCTTCGTCGAGCTGTGGCACGGCACCGACTTCGACACCTACGTCGACGGCGCCCTGGCGCAGAACCAGGACTACGCCACCTGCACGGCCGTCAGCGCCACCAAGTCCACCTGCAAGCTCACCGTCACGGCCCGTCCCGGCTACGACGACGAGCTGATCGGGTACCTCTACGCCAACTCCCTGGCCGGTACCTGGAAGGTGAACGTGGCCGTGCTGTCGAACGACGGCAACATCTACCAGGACACCGCCTACAAGACCGCCAAGGTCCAGCGGCTGTCCAAGCTGACGGTCAACGCCGCGCCGGAGCCGGTCAAGAAGGGCAAGACCCTCACGGTCACCGGCAAGCTCTCCCGCGCCAACTGGGAGTCCGGCAAGTACGCCGGTTACACCGGCCAGTCGGTGAAGCTCCAGTTCCGCAAGAAGAGCGCCAGCACCTACTCCACCGTCAAGACCGTCAAGACCAACTCGACGGGCAACCTGAAGACCACCACCAAGGCGTCGGTCGACGGCTACCACCGCTTCTACTTCACCGGCACCTCGACGACCCCGGCCGTCAAGGCCGCGGGCGACTACGTCGACGTCAAGTAAGCCGGTCACCGACCGCTTCTCACTGGGGGAACCACACATGCGCATCCGTACGACCGTGGCCGCCGTCTCCGGCGCCGTCGTCCTGTCCGCCCTCGCGGTCCCGGCCGCGTCGGCCGCCGACACCGTCCGTCCGCTGAACGGCGGGCTGGGCGACACCAAGATCACCAAGGTCGTCGTCGACGGCGACAACAAGGTGCAGATCGGCACCTCCGGTCTGAAGACCGTCAAGGTCAGCGTCACCGCCACCGACGACTCCGGTATCGCGGGCGCCGACACGATCACGCTCGAAGGGCCCGACTACGGGTTCTACATGACCGGCAAGCCGTCCTGCGCCAAGGTCAACTCGACCACCTCGACGTGCTCCGCCTCGGTCAAGATCGACCCGAAGGTCGACTACCTCTCCAACGCGAACGCCGGCACCTGGTACGTGGACGCGTGGATCGACGCCAAGGACGGCGACTACGTCTGGAAGGAGAAGGCCGGCTCCTTCAAGTTCCAGCGCGCCGGGAAGCTCACGGTCAACGCCTCCCCGGAGCCGGTGAAGAAGGGCAAGACCCTCACGGTCACGGGGAAGCTGTCCCGCGCCAACTGGGAGTCGCTCAAGTACGCGGGGTACAGCGGTCAGTCCGTGAAGCTCCAGTACAAGAAGAAGGGCACCAGCTCCTACAAGACGGTCAAGACCGTCAAGACCAGCTCGACGGGGGCCCTGAAGACCACCACCAAGGCGACCGCGGACGGTTACTACCGCTTCGCCTTCGCCGGCACCTCGACCACCGGCGCGGTCAACGCCACCGGTGACTACGTCGACGTGAAGTGAGCGACGTGACGTGACCGGCGTGCGGTAAGTACGCCCGACCCACCGGCAGTTCACCCGCGGGCCACCCCGGTGAACTGCCGGTGTCGCGTATACGAAGCCTTCACACGGCCTACAACCGGTCGCCTCCGCCACGGATCTGATCAGGCGAGTCATCAGACTCCACTGTCACCCTGTGGGGGAACGAACACATGCGTATGCGCGCCACCGTCGCCGCCGTCTCCGGCGCCCTGACTCTCTCCGCGCTCGTCGTGCCGGCCGTCGCCCAGGCCGCCGACGGCACCCGGCCGTCCTTCGACTCGATCGCGGCCGGCGCCGCAGCCGAGCTCCAGACCGGCCTGAAGGCCGACGCGCCGGCGTCCGCCGAAGCCCGCGGCGGCGTCGCCGCGCGGGCCGCCGCCGCGCTCGACATCAGCGTCTCCGGCGTGAGCGTCAACAAGAACAAGGACATCGTCGTCGGCACGACCGGCGGCTACCAGGTGCCGATCACGTACACCGTGAACCACTCCGGCGACCTGGGCTCCTTCGCCTCCATCCCGCTGATCTACCACGGCTCCTCGATCTCCACCGCGACCTGGGGCTACTCCGCCGACGACGTGGCCACCTGCGCCGATGTCTCGGCGACCGCCGTGAAGTGCTCGGCCACCTTCACCTTCCTGCCGGCCGAGCTGATCAACAGCGACGCCGGGACCTGGCGCGTCGCTGTCATCGGAGCCACCGAGACCGACGACGTGACCCTGGAGAACGTGGCCACCCGCAAGGTCCTGCGCACCTCCAAGGTGACCGTCGACGCCGCGCCGGAGCCCGTGAAGAAGGGCGCCACCATCACCGTCACCGGCAAGCTGACCCGCGCCGACTGGGACACCAACACGTACGTCGGCTACGGCAGCCAGTCCGTGGTCCTCCAGTACCGCCCGAAGACCTCCACCACCTACACCAACGTCAAGGGCATCAAGTCCACGTCCACCGGCGCCCTCAAGACGACCGTCAAGGCGAGCGCCAGCGGCTACTACCGCTTCGTCTTCAACGGCTCCCCGACCGGCGGCAAGGCCACCGCCACCGGCGACTACATCGGCGTGAAGTAGCCGGTAGCCCTACTCGGCGGGCTCGCGGCGGTCGACCCACCTCCACAGGAGTTCCAGGGCGGCCGCCGCCAGCGCCGCGACGCCGACCGCGATCCACGGCATCGTCATCCCCACCAGCCTCAGCGCGAAGAAGTCCTGGAGCCACGGCACGGCCAGCACCACCAGGAACGCGACGCCCATCGTCACCACCAGCGCGACCCGCCACCACGTGTAGGGGCGGGCGATGATCGCCAGGACCCAGAGCGAGATCAGGAACAGCGTCAGCGTCGCGGCGCTCGTCTCCGCCTCCAGCGCCCCCGGCCCGCTGTAGTGGTGCCCCGCCACCAGGTACGTCACGAAGGTCGCCACGCCGGCCACCACCCCGCCCGGGACCGCGTACCGCATCACCCGCCGCACGAAGTGAGGCCGTGCCCGTTCCCTGTTGGGGGCGAGGGCGAGGAAGAAGGCGGGGACGCCGATGGTCAGGGTGGACAGCAGCGTCAGATGGCGCGGCAGGAACGGGTACTCCACCTGCCAGCACACCACCAGGATCGCCAGCAGCACCGAGTAGACCGTCTTCACCAGGAACAGCGTCGCGACGCGGGTGATGTTGCCGATGACCCGGCGGCCCTCGGCGACCACCGAGGGAAGCGTGGCGAAGCTGTTGTTCAGGAGCACGATCTGGGCCACCGCCCGGGTCGCCTCCGAGCCCGACCCCATCGCGACCCCGATGTCGGCGTCCTTCAGGGCCAGGACGTCGTTGACGCCGTCGCCGGTCATCGCGACCGTGTGCCCCTGGGACTGCAGGGCGCCCACCATCTCCCGCTTCTGCTGCGGCGTGACCCGCCCGAACACCGTGTACTCGTCGATCGCCCCGGCCAGCCGGGCGGGCTCCTGCGGCAGCCGCCGCGCGTCCACCGCCTCGCCGCTCAGACCCAGCTTGGCGGCGACCGCGCCGACCGACACCGCGTTGTCCCCGGAGATGACCTTGGCGCGGACGCCCTGGCCGGCGAAGTACCGCAGCGTCTCTGCGGCGTCCGAGCGCAGCCGCTGCTCCAGGACGACCAGGGCGACCGGCTCGGCACCCTCGGCCGCCCTCGGGTCGTCCGGGGCCCGGCCGGCGGCGCGGGCCAGCAGCAGCACCCGCAGCCCCTGCTCGTTGAGGCGGCCGGTCTCCGCGAGCGCCGGGTCGTCCTCGGCGAGCAGCACGTCGGGCGCGCCGAGGAGCCAGGTGCGGACGGTGCCGTCGGCCTCCTCGAAGGACGCGCCGCTGTACTTGCGGGCGGAGGAGAAGGGCAGGGTGGCGGTGGTTCTCCAGCCGCCGTCGCTCTCGTCGCCGCCGCCGCTGTCGTCGTTGCCGTTGTCGTCGTTGCCGTTGTCGTCGTCCGGGTAGGCGTCGATGATCGCCTGGAGGGAGGCGTTCGGGCGCGGGTCGGAGCCGCCGAGCGCGCCGAGGACCCGCCGTACGTACGGCTCGTCGCAGGAGCTGTCGGCCAGGACGCGCAGCTCCGTGACGTCCATGCCGCCCTCGGTCAGCGTGCCCGTCTTGTCCAGGCAGACGGTGTCGACGCGGGCCAGGCCCTCGATCGCGGGCAGCTCCTGGACCAGGCACTGCTTGCGGCCGAGCCGGATCACGCCGATCGCGAAGGCGACGGAGGTGAGCAGGACGAGGCCCTCGGGGACCATCGGGACGATGCCGCCGACGGTCCGGGCGACGGAGTCCTTGAGGTCGTTGTCCTCGCCGACCAGCTGGCTGATGATCAGGCCGATCGCGGTCGGCACCATCATCCAGGTGACGTACTTGAGGATGGTGGAGATGCCGGAGCGCAGCTCGGAGTGGACGAGGGTGAAGCGGGACGCCTCCTCGGCGAGCTGAGCGGCGTACGCCTCCGCGCCCACCTTGACGGCCCGGAACGCGCCGCCGCCCGCCACCACGAAGCTGCCGGACATCACCGGGTCGCCGGGGCGCTTGACCACCGGGTCGGCCTCGCCGGTGAGCAGCGACTCGTCGATCTCCAGGCCGTCCGTCTCGACGCACACCCCGTCGACGGGGATCTTGTCGCCGGGCCCGGTCTCGATCACGTCGTCCAGCACGATCTCCGACGTGCCGATCTCCCTCGCCGCGCCGTCCCGGCGCACGGTGGGCCGGGCCTCGCCGATCAGGGCGAGCGAGTCGAGGGTCTTCTTCGCCCGCCACTCCTGGACGATGCCGATGCCCGTGTTGGCGAGGATGACGAAACCGAACAGGCTGTCCTGGATCGGCGCCACGATCAGCATGATGATCCAGAGCACGCCGATGATGGCGTTGAACCGGGTGAAGACGTTGGCCCGGACGATGTCCGGCACCGACCGGCTGCTGCGCACCGGGACGTCGTTGACCTGGCCCCGCGCCACCCGGTCGGCGACCTCCGCGGAGGTCAGCCCGGAGGGCGACGGGGGCAGCGGCACCGGGTGCACCGGATCGAGTTCGGCGCCCGCGTCGATGTGCGTCATGCGTTCGACGGTACGGGCGGAACCGCGTGTTCACACGGCGGGGGACGGAAGACCCGACCAGGGGAGGAGGGGCCCGGCGGGCGCGTCCTGCCGTGGTACTACGCGGTGCGGTGCTACGCGGCGCCCTGACCCGGCGCGGGCCCGGCGGCGGCCTCGCCGGCGGCGGCGTCGCGCTTGATCGCGGCGTCGCGCCCCCGGACGTACCAGATGCCGATCAGGCCGAGACCGCCGCCGGCCAGGCAGGTCCACACCCACCACAGGTGTCCGTGGTCGTCGAACCAGCCGTAGAAGGGCAGCTGCGCCAGGAAGAGGACGAACCAGATGACGGTCCCGCCGGTGATGGTGGCGACCACGGGGCCTTCCAGGGGCTCCGGCGCCTCGTGCTTCGGTGTCCACTTCGCCATGCGCACAGCTTACGAGAGCGGGAGCGCCACCCCGGAGTCCCGTCGGCACGCGGGTCTACGCGCGGAGATAGCTTTATCTCCCTCATACGTTCATACTGAATACGTTTGTATCTGACCACTTTTATTCGTAGAAAACACCAAGAAGCCGTGGGGGAGCGACTTGGTGCCGAGGTCGCGCATGTCCACCCCCGTCACGCCCGTCGACTCACCCCCCACCGGGGCCCTCGACCGCTACTTCAAGATCTCCGAGCGCGGCTCCACGCTCGCCCGTGAGGTCCGCGGCGGTTTCGCCACCTTCTTCGCGATGGCCTACATCGTCGTGCTGAACCCGATCATCCTGGGCAGCGCGAAGGACATGTACGGCCACCAGCTGGACAACGGCCAGCTGGTCACCGCGACCGCGCTCACCGCGGCCTTCACCACGCTGCTCATGGGCGTCATCGGCAACGTCCCGATCGCGCTCGCCGCCGGTCTCGGCGTCAACTCCGTCGTCGCCCTCCAGCTCGCGCCGCGGATGTCCTGGCCGGACGCGATGGGCATGGTGGTGCTGGCCGGCTTCGTGGTGATGCTGCTGGTCGCCACGGGTCTGCGGGAGCGCGTGATGAGCGCCGTGCCGCACGGGCTGCGCAAGGCCATCTCCATCGGTATCGGCCTCTTCGTCATGATCGTCGGCCTGGTCGACTCCGGCTTCGTCACGCGGATGCCGGACGCCGCCCAGACCACCGTGCCGCTCCAGCTCGGCGACGGCGGTCACCTGCACGGCTGGCCGGTGCTGATCTTCGTCCTCGGCGTGCTGCTCACGCTGGCGCTGATCGTGCGCAAGACCCCCGGCGCCATCCTGATCTCCATCGTCGTGATGACGGTGATCGCGGTGATCGTCAACCTCGTCGCCGACATCGACTCCTGGGGTCTGACCACCCCCGAGTGGCCCGGCAACCCCGTCTCGACCCCCGACTTCGGACTGGTCGGCGAGGTCAGCCTGTTCGGCGGGTTCTCCAAGGTCGGCGTGTTGACCGGCGTGCTGTTCGTCTTCACCGTGCTGCTGTCGTGCTTCTTCGACGCGATGGGCACGATCATGGGCGTCAGCGACGAGGCGAAGCTGACCGACGCGCAGGGCCAGATGCCCGGCATCAACAAGGTCCTGATGATCGACGGCATCGCGGTCGCCGCGGGCGGCGCCAGCTCCTCCTCGGCCACCACCGCGTTCGTGGAGTCCACGGCGGGCGTCGGCGAGGGGGCGCGCACCGGCTTCGCCAACGTGGTCACCGGCCTGCTCTTCGCGGTCGGCCTGTTCCTGACGCCGATCGCCACGATGGTGCCGTCCCAGGCGGCCACGCCCGCGCTGGTCGCGGTCGGCTTCCTGATCCTGGCCGGCTCGATCAAGCAGATCGACTGGGCGGACTACACGATCGCCATCCCGGCCTTCGTGACCATGCTGATGATGCCGTTCACCTACTCGATCACCAACGGCATCGGCATGGGCTTCGTCACCTTCTCGGTGCTGCGGCTGGCCGCCGGGCGCGGGCGCGAGGTGCCGGTGGCGATGTACATCGTCTCGGCGGTCTTCGCCTTCTACTACCTGATGCCGGCCCTCGGCCTGACCTGATCTGACCTGACCCGGCTCACGGGCCCGGCTCAGGTGACGGGCCCGTAGAACCTCTCGGTCTCCTCCACGGCGGACTGGAACCGCTCGTCGAAGTCATCGCGGATGAGCGTCCGGACTACATAGTCCTGGACGCTCATTCCTCTTTTGGCGGCACGGTCCCGGAGCCGGTCGAGCAGCTCCCCGTCGATACGCAGGCTGAGCACGCTGGTCCCCATGGCGACGAGCGTTGTCCCATGGTGCGGGGTGACGCATCCGTTTCCGGACACCACTCACTCGTACGAGTGATATCGGGGCGGCGTGGCGGTTGAGTGGCAAGGGTCACGGGCACGGGCCGGTCGAGTGGTTTTCCTTCATCAAACTAATGAGTTAAGCTAAAGACATGCCGGACCTCACCCATGGCGACGACGCCGCCGCCGTGAACTCCCTGCGATCCGCCGTGATGCGGCTGTCCCGTCGGCTCAAGCACCAGCGGGTCGACGAGTCGCTCAGCCCCACCGAGATGTCGGTGCTCGGCACCCTGTCCAACTGCGGCAGTGCCACCCCGGGCGAACTGGCCCGCAAGGAGCACGTCCAGCCGCCCTCGATGACCCGCATCGTGGCGCTGCTGGAGGCGAAGGGACTGGTCAGTCTCGAACCGCACCCCGAGGACCGGCGCCAGAAGGTCGTGACCCCGACGGAACAGGCCGTGGTGATGCTCGACGAGAGCCGCCGCAAGCGGAACGCGTTCCTGGCCGCACTGGTCGAGGGGCTCGACGAGGACGAGTGGGCGAAGCTCCGCGCTGCCGCCCCCGTGCTGGAGAAACTCGCCCACCGGTAAGCAGACCGGTCAACAGAACCTCGCGAGGAGGCGAACCCTTTTGAGTACGGGACCCGGAGCAGCTTCCGCCCCCGCACCTGACCGCCGAGAAACCCCGTCCGCCACGCCCCGCAAGGCGTCCATGTTCGCTTCCCTGAAGGTCAGGAACTACCGCCTGTTCTTCATGGGCCAGGTCGTCTCCAACATAGGCACCTGGATGCAGCGCATAGCCCAGGACTGGCTGGTGCTGAGCCTCACCGGCTCCTCCGCCGCGGTGGGCATCACCACCGCCCTGCAGTTCCTGCCGATGCTGCTCTTCGGCCTCTACGGCGGTGTCCTCGTCGACCGCCTGCGCAAGCGGCCCACGCTGCTGGTCACCCAGTCGGCGATGGCCCTGACCGCGCTCTTCCTGGCCGTCCTCACCCTCACCGGGCACGTCCAGGTCTGGCACGTCTACGTCGCCGCCTTCGCCATGGGCCTCGCGACCGTCGTCGACAACCCCGCCCGCCAGTCCTTCGTCTCCGAGCTGGTCGGCCGCGACCAGCTGTCCAACGCGGTCAGCCTCAACTCCGCCAACTTCCAGTCCGCCCGGCTGGTCGGCCCCGCCGTCGCCGGGCTGATGATCACCGGCGTGGGCACGGGTTGGGCCTTCCTCGCCAACGGGCTGTCCTTCGTGGCGCCGCTGAGCTGCCTGCTGCTGATGCGCGCCCGTGAGCTGCACACCGTCGAGCGTGCCCCGCGCGGCAAGGGCCAGCTGAGGGAAGGACTCCACTACGTCGCCGGCCGCCCGGACCTGATCTGGACGATCGTGCTGGTCGGTTTCATCGGCACCTTCGGCTTCAACTTCCCGGTCTTCCTGTCCGCCTTCGCCGACGACGTCTTCGACGCGGGCGCCGGGTCCTACAGCCTCTTCAACACCCTGATGGCGGTCGGCTCGGTGGCCGGGGCGCTGCTCGCCGCGCGGCGCGGCACCGCCCGCCTGCGTGTCCTCATCGCCGCGGCGCTGCTCTTCGGCGCGTTGGAGATCGTGGCGGCCACGGCCCCGTCCCTGTGGCTGTTCGCCCTGCTCATGGTCCCGATCGGACTGTTCAGCATGACGGTGAACGTCACCGCCAACACCAGCATCCAGATGTCCACCGACCCGGCGGTGCGGGGCCGTGTGATGGCGCTGTACATGATGGTGTTCCTGGGCGGCTCCCCGGTCGGCGCCCCGATCGTCGGCTGGGTCACGGACACCTACGGCGCCCGGGTCGGCTTCGCGGCCGGCGGCACGGTCGCCCTGCTGGCCGCCGCGGTGACCGGCCTGGTCCTGGCCCGCCTCGGCAACCTCCGCCTGGCGCTCGGCTGGCATCACGGCCATCCCCGGGTCCGCTTCGTGGAACGCGAACGCCGGGAGGCGCTGGCTCCGGCGGCGTAGGGCGCCGGCGGTCAGTCGCGGGGGGAAGCCGGTGGTCAGTCGCGGGGGAAGTCGTCGGTCTTCAGGACCAGACCGACGGCGGTCCCGGTCAGATCGATGTCCTCCCCGAAACCGAAGCCGACGCTGCTGTGGTAGCTGCCGTCCTTGGGGAGGGTGTGCAGCTGCCAGGTGCCGGTGTACGGATCGACGATCAGGTACACCGGTACGCCGGCGGCGGCGTAGGTGTCCTTCTAGGGGCCGTAGTCGTTGGAGCCGGTGCTCCTGGAGATCACCTCGGCGACGAGTACAACGATACGCACGGTGACCAGGGCATGCCGGGCAGACTGTGAGCCATGAGACTCTTCGCCGCCGTGCTGCCGCCCGAGGACGTCGTCGTCGAGGTCGGTGTCGAGGTGGAGCGGTTGCGGGCGTTGTCCGGCGCCGGGCGGCTGCGGTGGACCGGGCGGGCCGGGTGGCACTTCACGCTCGCCTTCTACGGGGAGGTCGACGAGGGCCTCGTCCCCGAGCTGTCGGAGCGGCTGGCGCGGGCCGCGCGGCGGACGGAACCGTTCCCGCTGGCCGTGCGCGGCGGCGGGCAGTTCGGGCACGGCCGGGCGCTGTGGGCGGGCGCCGACGGCGACCTGCGCACCCTGCGGCTGCTGGCCGACCGCGCGGAGGCGGCCGGGCGGAAGGCGGGCGTGGCGATGGCGGACCACCGCCGGTACACGCCCCACCTGACGGTGGCGCGGAGCCGGGAGCCGTTCGACACGGCGGAGTACGTGGCAGCCCTCGACGGCTTCACCGGCAGCCCCTGGCAGGTGACCGACCTGGCCCTGGTCCGCAGCAACCTGCCGGCGTCCGGGGTGCCGGGCGAACAGCCCCGGTACGAGACGGTCGCCCGGCACCCGCTCGGCCCGGCCCGTTAGGCTCGGTCCCGTGGACCCGAAATTCCGGAACCGGATCATGGCCGGTGTGCTCGTACTGATGCTCGTGGTAGTGGCGGTGGCGGCGGCGCTGGGCTAGCCCGCCCGGCGCCGCCGCGTCGCCCGTAACCGGTACACCCCTACCAGGCGAACGCCTCCGGCGACGGCCCCGGTCCCGGGAAGATCTCGTCCAGGCCGGTCAGCACTTCCCGCGACAGCTCCAGCTCCACGGCGCGCAGTGCCGAGGAGAGCTGCTCCGCGGTGCGCGGGCCGACGATCGGGCCGGTCACGCCGGGCCGGGTCAGCAGCCAGGCCAGCGCGGCCTCGCCGGGGTCGACACCGTGCTTGTCCAGCAGATCCTCGTACGCCTGGATTTGCGCGCGGGACTCGGGGTCGGCGAGGGCCTCCGCGGCCCGTCCCCCGGCGCTCCGCCTGCCCTGGCCCTCCTTCTTCAGGGCGCCGCCCAGCAGACCGCCGTTCAGCGGCGACCAGGGGATGACGCCGAGCCCGTACTCCTGCGCGGCCGGGATGACCTCCATCTCGGCGCGGCGCTCGGCGAGGTTGTACAGGCACTGCTCGCTGACCAGGCCGATGGTGCCGCCGCGGCGGGCGGCGGTCTCGTTGGCCTGGGCAATCTTGTACCCGGGGAAGTTGGACGAGCCGACGTACAGAATCTTGCCCTGCTGGACCAGGACGTCGATCGCCTGCCAGATCTCGTCGAAGCCGGTGGCACGGTCGATGTGGTGGAACTGGTACAGGTCGATGTGGTCCGTCTGGAGCCGCTTGAGGCTGGCGTCGACCGCCCGCCGGATGTTCACCGCGGAGAGCTTGTCGTGGTTGGGCCAGGCGTCGCCGTCGGCGGCCATGTTGCCGTAGACCTTGGTGGCGAGGACGGTCTTGTCCCGGCGCCCGCCGCCCTGCGCGAACCAGTTGCCGATGATCTCCTCGGTGTGGCCCTTGTTCTCGCCCCAGCCGTAGACATTGGCGGTGTCGAAGAAGTTGACGCCCGCGTCCAGCGCGGCGTCCATGATGCTGTGGCTGTCCGCCTCACCGGTCTGCGGACCGAAGTTCATGGTGCCGAGGACGAGCCGGCTGACCTTGAGTCCCGTGCGTCCGAGCTGCGTGTACTTCATGGTCCCCAAGCCAACGACTTGGAGTGCGCTCCAGGCAACCGCTGGGCGGTGACGGGATCAGTCGCGGGGGAAACCGTCGGTAGGGAGGGTGAGGTCGAGGACGGTGCCGGTCAGGTCCAGGTCGTGGCCGAAGCGGACGATGGTCTCGCTGGCGTACTCGCCGTCCTTGGGGTCGGTGAAGACGTGGCAGCGGCCCTGGTAGGGATCGGCGATCACATAGAGGGGGACCTCGGCGACGGCGTAGGCGTCCTTCTTCGGGCCGTAGTCGTTGGCGGCGGTGCCCCGGGAGATGACTTCGGCGACGAACTCGACGTCTTGGTGGCGCCAGTGGCCGGTGTCGTCCTGCTGGGTGCCGTCGCGGAATTTGACAACGTCCGGGCAGAAGCCGTTCTCGTGGCCGGGAAAGTCGATACGGACGTCGGAGAAGACCGCAGTGCCTTTCCCGAACCTCTCGCGAATGGCCACCGCGATCTCAAAAATGATGGTCCAGTGCGTGCCCCGCTGCGGTGTCATGTGGATGTTGCCCCCGACGATCTCGACCCGGAATCCTTCGGGGACGGGCATCTTCTCAAGCCGCTCGAACCACTCGTCGAGGCTTTCGGTGCTGACGTCGGCCATGGCGATCCTGTCGTCTACGACGGTCATCGTGGCGCTCCTCCCCGGCGACCCGCGGACCGGGCAGCCGCGCGGTACAACGATACGCACGGCGACAGGGACACGGAGTGGACTATCCGCCGTACGGCCCGCCCATGCCCCACCCCTGGTGCATCGCCTTCGCGAAGGCCGCCGCGATGTGGTGTTCGCCGGTCGGGCCGGGATGCGTGCCGTCGTACGTGTCCGTGTGGAGGTCGTACGCGGGCGGCAGCGAGGCGAGGAGGAGGGGCGAGCGGGGTTCGTCCAGGTCGGCCACCGTCTTGGCCAGCAGGTCGTTGAAGAGGGTGACCTGCGCGCCGAAGTCCGCATCCTCCAGGGCGCGGATGTTCGGTATCACCGGCAGGACCACCATCCGCACGCGGGGGCGGGCCGCGCGGGCCTCCGCCACGAAGCGGTGGACGTTCTCGGCGGTCTGCTCCGCGTTGGTGTAGAAGCCCAGGTCGATCAGGCCGAGGGCGACGAGGAGCACGTCCGCGCGGTGCGCCCGGACCGCCTCGCCGATCAGGGGGGCCATGTGCAGCCACCCCTCGCCCCAGCCGGCCAGGTGGCCACGGGGGAAGTCGGGATCGGCGTACCGGTACGACGTAGGGGCGTCGGCGGCCTTGTCGTAGAGCGTCTCGCGCGGGCCGACGAGCGTGAACGGGCCGCCGTACGCCGCGCACAGGTGCTGCCACAGCCGGTAGCGCCACGTGTGTTCGCCCGCGCTCCCGATCGTCTGGGAGTCTCCGACGGGCATGAACCTGAGCATTCGAACATCATGGCAGGCTTGGGCCATGCGCCGAACTCTCGCCCTTCTCGCAGCGACCGCCGTTCTGACGGGCGTGTGCGCCGCGCCCGCCCTCGCCGTCGACGGGGACGAGGGGTTCACCATCTCGGACCCGCGGATCACCGAGTCCAGCGGACTCGCCGCCTCCCGCCAGCACCCCGGCATCTACTGGACCCACAACGACCAGGACGAGGGCCCGTACATCTACGCCGTCGACGGGGCGACCGGCAAGACCGTAGCCCGCGTCTCCCTCGCCGGCATCGGCACGCCCCGCGACGTCGAGGCCATCCAGATCGGCCCCGACGACCAGATCTACGTCGGCGACATCGGCGACAACCTCGGCGGCACCTGGCCGCACGTATGGATCTACACCCTGCCCGAGCCGACGGAACTGAAGGACCAGACGGTCCAGGCGAAGCAGTACGTCGTGAAGTACGCGGACGGGGCGCGGGACGCCGAGTCGATGGTCGTCCACCCCAAGACCGGGCGCGTCTACATCATCGACAAGCAGGAGGACGGCGGGCACCTCTACGAGGGACCGGCCGAACTGTCCACCTCAGGCACCAACACCTTCACGCAGGCCGCCGCGGTCGACCTGTGGGCCACGGACGCGGCGTTCTCGCCGGACGGCGAACAGCTCACCGTGCGCGGCTACTTGGGCGGCCTCTACTACGACTGGAACGACGGCAAGATCGCCAAGAAGGGGCGGATCAGCGTGCCGCTCGGCCAGGGCGAGTCCGTCACCTACACCGTCGACGGCAAGAAGCTGCTGCTCGGGATGGAGGGCGCGAACAGCACGGTGAAGGCGCAGGACACGCCGGGGGAGGAGACGCCGTCCACCGGGGGGAGTTCGGCCGCCTCGGGCGGTGACGGCGACAGCGCCGACGGCACCACGGTCAAGGTCGGCGGCGCGGTGGCGATCGTGGCCGTGCTGGCGGCGGTGTTCGGCCTGCGGCGGCTGCGGCGCCGCGGCTGAGTTCAGTCCGCCACCGGCCGTACCTCGTAGTGCTGGGTCGGCGTCCGCGTCGCCCGGTGGATGAGCGGTACGAGGACGCCCTGGACGACGGGGTGCTTGCGGCGCAGGACCCGTGCCGCGTGCCGGTCCTCGGCGCTGCCGCGGTCCAGCAGCCGGGCCCGCGCGCGGATCTCCGGGCCGACCGGCCGGCCCGCGGGCGTGGCGGGGGCCAGTTCGACGCCGGGGTCGCGGCGCAGCCGCCGGGCCTTCCAGGTCTTGCCCGACGTACGGAAGTAGGCATGGTCGCTCTCGACGGCGAGGTTGACGGCGGTCCCGACGCCGGTGCCGTCCCGGCGGTGGCTGGTGAGCAGCACGGCCCACTGCGTGGCGAAGGGGGCGAGTCCGAGGGTTGCGGGTGGACGGGTCATGCCGTCCATGTAGGCAGAGGGGGCGGGGGTTGTCATCCCCCGGCGGGGACGTAGGGGCGAACGACGGTCGCCGGGACATGTGCCGCCGCCTCCTCCGTGACCGTCAGGCGGGCCCATACGCACTTCACGTACGGCTCCTGACGGCATCCCCACGCGTCCGCCAGCGCGGCGACGAGGGCGAGGCCGCGGCCCCCTTCTTCGTCCGCCCCGGAGGCGTGGAGCCGCGGAAGCCGGTCGCGGTCCGGGTCGGCGACCTCCAGGAGCAGCTCCGTTCCGTGGAGCGTCAAGGTGACTCTGACCTGGGCAGACGAGGTCCGGCAGTGGGTCACGGCATTGGTGACGAGTTCGTTGGCGAGGAGGAGGACGACGTCGGCGGACTCGCCGGTCACTCCCCAGGCGGTGAGGGTCTTTCCCGTGTGCTGACGGGCGATGGGTACGTGCATTTTGTGCCGAGGAATGCGGAACGTCTCGGTTGATGTCATGCCTGCAAAGTAGGCTCAGTGCGATCGTCTTGAGTGTATGCATGCACTCGTCCACTCGATCGAGTGACGCGAGATCAGGAGTACCTGGCTGTGTGCCATCGTTGCCGCCGGAGAGGGGAGATCCAATGCCCACAGGGGGACGGCCGAACGTGCGCAGCAGGCGCTTGGGTGCGGCGATGAAGCGTTTCCGGCTGGCCGCGAAGCTCGACCAGCCGCAAGCCGCCGAGATCATTGCGTCGAGCCAGGCAAGGATCAGCCGTCTCGAGAGTGGCCACGTCACCGCGCGTGTCATCGAGGTTCGGCTGCTGCTGAACGCTTACGGCGTCACGGACCCGGACATGTGCGCCAAGCTGGAGGGGCTGGCCAAGGTGAGGCCCCGGCGCGGCTGGTGGTACGAGTGTGCGCCGTTCCTGCGGCCGGACTATCTCGACCACATCACCCTCGAAAACGATGCGAGCCATATTCGACAGTGGCAACCCGCGCTAGTGCCGGGGCTCTTGCAGACCATGGCCTACGCGCAGGCGGTCATCGAAGGCGGGCCCAGTTCGCTCGATGCCGAGCAGGTTGCTCGGTTGGTGGAAGTTCGCCAACGCCGGCAGGAGAGGATCGCGGCGGGTGGGGCCACGTACGAGGCGGTGCTCTGGGAAGCAGTCGTCATGCATCCCCTGGTGAGTGCGGCCGATCACCGAGAACAACTGACCGGGCTACTCGAAGCCGGTGAGCGGGAGAACGTCACCGTGCGGGTTCTGCCGTTCAGCGCCGGAACGCTGGCAGCAGCGGCTTCCGCGTTCACGGCCTTCAGCTTCGAACCCGAGTCGGCGATCGAAGCGGTGACCATGGACGACCTCATGAGTACGTCGGTCATCGAATCTCCGGAAGACCTCGCGGTTTACGCGAGTTCGTACGATCTCCTACGATCGACGGCACTGGCACCGGACGCGAGCGCGAAGCTCATCCGGGACGTTCTCCAGAACATCTAGGAATGCTGATCGTGACCGTTATATCGGGCCCCTTCCGGAAGTCGTCGTACTCCAGCCAACAGGGCGAATGTGTGGAGGTCGCTCCCACCGCCGACCACGGCCGAGCCGTCCGCGACAGCAAGCGGTGTGCGGAGGGCAACCCCCTCCTCACCGTCTCCGGACAGACCTGGGCCCTCTTCCTGCGGTGGCTGTGAACGACTGAAGGGCGCCCACTGGGCGCCCTTCACTCACGCATCCCCGGATGTCAGAGCTGCTCGATGACGTAATCGACGCACTTCGTCAGGGCCTCGACGTCCGCCGGGTCGATCGCCGGGAACATCGCGACGCGGAGCTGGTTGCGGCCCAGCTTGCGGTACGGCTCCGTGTCCACGATGCCGTTGGCGCGCAGGACCTTCGCGACGGCCGCCGCGTCCACCTCGTCGGAGAAGTCGATCGTGCCGATGACCTGCGAACGCTTGGCGGGGTCCGTGACGAACGGCGACGCGAACTTCACGTCCTCCGCCCAGCCGTACAGCGCCTGCGACGACGCCGCGGTGCGGCCGGTCGTGAACTCCAGGCCGCCCTGGCCGTTCATCCACTCCAGCTGCTGGTTCAGCAGGAACAGCGTGGCGAGTGCCGGGGTGTTGTACGTCTGGTTCTTGCGGGAGTTGTCGATCGCCGTGGGGAGCGAGAAGAACTCGGGGATGTGGCGGTCCGACGCGTGGATACGTTCCGCTCGCTCGATCGCCGCCGGGGAGAACAGGCCGATCCACAGACCACCGTCGGAGGCGAAGGACTTCTGCGGGGCGAAGTAGTAGACGTCCGTCTCCGAGACGTCCACCGGGAGACCGCCGGCGCCCGACGTGGCGTCCACCAGGACCAGGGCGCCGTCGTCCGCGCCCCGCACGCGCTTGATCGGCATCGCGACGCCCGTCGACGTCTCGTTGTGGGTGAACGCGTACACGTCCACGCCCGCCTCCGCCTTCGCCTCCGGGTGCGTACCCGGGTCGGAGGAGATGACCGTGGGCTCCGCGAGCCACGGGGCGAGCTTCGACGCCTTGGCGAACTTCGAGGAGAACTCGCCGAAGGTCAGGTGCTGCGACTTGTTCTCGATCAGGCCGTGGGTCGCGACGTCCCAGAACGCGGTGGAGCCGCCGTTGCCGAGGACCACCTCGTAGCCGTCCGGGAGCCGGAACAGCTCGCTGATGCCCTCGCGCACCTTGCCGACCAGGTTCTTGACCGGGGCCTGGCGGTGGGAGGTGCCCATGAGGGACGTGCCGGTGGCGGCGAGGGCGTCCAGCGCCTCTGTCCGCACCTTGGAGGGACCCGCGCCGAAACGTCCGTCCGCGGGCTTGATGTCTTCGGGAATCCGGATCTCAGCCACGGGAGCGAGCGTATCCGGTGCGGGAAACCTGGGCGAAACGTCGTCCGTCGGGTGAGACGGGGTACCCGCTGCCGCGTCCCCGTCTCCCGAGGTCAGGCAGCCGGACCCCCCAGCGCCGGCGTCGGCGAGAACCGCACCGGCAGGCTCGTCAGGCCGCGCAGCCACGGCGACTCCCGGCGCTTCAGCGACCCGGCGGCCACCGCCAGGTCGATGTCGGGCAGCCGGTCCAGGACGACCTCGATGCCCGTGCGCGCGATGACCTCCGAGATCTCCTGCGCCGGGAAGGGGCAGCGGTGCTCCCCGTGGCTGAAGGAGAAGTGCGCGTTGTTGCCGCCGGTGAGCGTCGAGCCGTCGGTCCGCACCTGCGGGTCGGAGTTGGCGCCCTGGAGGCCGAGGATCAGCAGGTCACCTGCGTTGATGCGGCGCCCGCCCAGGGTGGTCTCGCGGGTGGCGTAGCGGCCCGGCATGTTCTGCGTGGGCGTCTGCTCCCACAGCACCTCGTTCATCGCCTCCGTGACACTGCTGCGCCCGCCGAACATCGACGCGGCGAAACGGTGGTCGGTCAGCATCAGGTGCAGCGAGTTGCCGATCCAGTCGGCGGTCGGCTGGTGCCCCGCCGACATCAGGATCATCAGGTCCTGGACGATCTCCTCGTCCGTGAACTCGCCCCGTCCGGCGATCATCCGGGAGACCACGTCGTCCGCCGGCTCCGCCTTCCGCTCGGCCACCAGGGCCTGGCAGGAGTCGTGCAGGTGCTTCTGCCCCTCGAACGCCCGCTCACCGGCGTTGATCATGTCCGTCATGGACGTGACCAGCGCCAGGCCCTCCGCCTCCGGCCAGCCGTAGACGTGGGCGAGGACGCGCACCGGCAGGAGCATCGCGTACTCCTCGACCAGGTCCGCGTCGCCCCGCCCGCAGAAGGCGTCGATCAGCTCGTCGGCGAACCGCTCGGCGTCGGCCCGCAGCATCGCCGGGTCCACCCCGTCCAGGGCGTCGCTCAGCAGTCCGGAGCGGCGGCGGTGGCGTTCGCCGACGGTGTAGAGGATCGAGGGCTGGCCGCGGTTGATGACGGGCCGCAGCGGCCAGTCGTCGGGCACGTTGTCCCACTGGTTCCACAGTTCGGAGTCCCGGCTGAAGAGCGACGGGTCGCCGGTGACCTGGTGCAGCTCGCGGTAGCCGATCACCAGCCAGGCGGGGATGCCGCCGTCCAGGATGACCGGGGCCACGGGACCGTGCCTGCGCCGCATCGCCCGGTACAGCTCGGCCGGTTCCTCGTGGGATCCCGGACCGCGAAGGGGTATGGGGCTCACACCAGCTCCTGGGTGGGTCGTGCGTGGTTCGTACGCAGGGCGTGGACGTGTTCCACCAGCGTGATCAGGACTTCCTTGGCGGACTCCCGGGACCGCGCGTCGCAGCGCAGCAGCGGCACGTGCGGGTCCAGGTCGAGGGCGTCGCGGATCTGCGCCGGGGCGAAGTCCGGGCCGCCGAAGTCGTTCAGCGCGACGACGAACGGCGTGCCGTGCTTCTCCAGCCGGTCGATGGCGTACCAGGAGTCGTCGATGCGCCGGGTGTCGACGAGGACGACGGCGCCCAGCGTGCCGTGGAACAGCCGGTCCCACAGGAACCAGAAGCGCTCCTGGCCGGGCGCGCCGAACAGGTACAGCACGTTGCGCGCGTCGAGGGTGATGCGGCCGAAGTCGAAGGCGACCGTGGTCGTCGTCTTGTCGTGCACGCCCCGCAGGTCGTCGACGTCCGCGCCGGCCTGGGTCATCGTCTCCTCGGTGTTGAGGGGACGGATCTCGCTGACCGAGCGGACCAGCGTCGTCTTGCCGACGCCGAAGCCGCCGACCACGACGATCTTGAGGCCGTTGTCGGCGGACGCGCCGAGCGGCGCGCTCGCTCTAGAGGTTGCGGAGTCCAACGAGCACCTGCTCCAGGATGTCGGGATCGGGTAGGGCTTCCTGGCGCGGGTGACGGGCGCTGACACGGCCCGCGTCGAGGAGGTCGGTCAGCAGGACCTTGGTGATGCCGATCGGCAGCCGCAGTTCGGCGGCGATCTCCACGACCGCCGTCGGGCGTTCGCACATCCTCAGGATCGCGGTGTGCTCCGACTGCATGCCGGGCACCGGGTCGCACTCGGCGACGACCAGGGTGACCAGGTCGAAGGGGCTGTCCGCGCCGGTGCGGCTGCGCCCGCCGGTCAGGGTGTAGAGGCGGTCGGGCGCGTCGTCCCTGCCGGGCCTGCTCATGACGTACGGGGCCGGGCGGTGAGGTGATCGCCGAGTTGCTCGACCAGTTCGCTCATGTTGTGGCCGACCAGCCCGGCGTCCGCGTCCTCCGTGGTGACCACGGCCAGGTGGGCGCCCTCGCCCGCCTCGACGATGAACAGCACCCCGCCGTAGAACTCCGTCATCGCGGACCGGACGCCGCCGGTGCCGTCGCCGAACTCCACGGACGCGCCGTGCGACAGGGACTGGATGCCGGCCGCGATCGCGGCGAGCTGGTCGGCCTGGTCGGCGGTGAGTTCGGGCGTACGGCACAGTTTCAGGCCGTCACGGGACAGGACGAGCGCGTGGCGCGCGCCAGGGGTGCGCTTCAGCAGGCCCTCGATGAGCCACGTGAGCTTGTCGTCGGCGGTCGTCGTGCCGGTCATGAGGTGGTTCGCCTTCCGGGGAGGGGGTTACGGGTGCGAGGGGGCGGGGCGGGTGTCGGCGGCGCCCCCGTCCGGGTGCCGGCCGTCCGCCTCCTGGGAGGCCGGGTCCGGGGTGGCCGGGTCCGGGGTGGCGGGGTCGGTCGCGTCCTCGGCAGCGGGGGTGGCATAGGTGCCGCGCACGGCCTGCCGGAAGCTGCCGAACCGGGCGGCGCGGGCCTGCGACTCCTCGCGGGTCGGGGCGGCGGGCGGTGTGGCGGAACGATTCGTCACCCGGGTGCGCTCGGCCTCCGCGAGGGTACGGCCACGGCGGCGCCGCGGGAGCCCCACGGGGAGCGTGGACCCGGTGGGGTCCGCGGCGGAGTGTGCGGTGGGCTCGTCGGCGGGGGTGCCGGGGAGCGGGTCGGAAGCGCGGGAGTGGGCCTCGTCCGTGGCCGGAGCCGTGTCGGCAGTGGCCTCGGGTGCGGCCCCGGGGGTGGTCCCGGCCGTGGCCCCGGGTGCGGCCCCGGCCGTGGCCCCGGGCGCGGCCTCGTCGGCCGCGGGGGCCGCGATGCGCTGCGGGAGTTGCGGGAGCCCCGCCGCTTCCGGGGTGCCCGGCGACTCCGCTGCCGTCGTCGGCAGTGACAGCGGCTGGGGTGTGCCCGAGGTCGCCGACCCCTCCTGTACGAGGATGTCCTGCGGGATCAGCATCAGGACGCCCGTACCGCCGCGCGCCGACGGACGGAACGACACCTTCAGCCCGTACCGCTGCGCCAGCCGCCCCACCACCGCGAGGCCGAGCCGCGTACCGGTCAGGCCGCCGAGCCCGGCGGTGCGGCCGGAGACGGCCCGCTCGGCGCGGCGCAGCTGGACCTCGCCCATGACGAGGCCGCTGTCCTCGACGGAGACGATGGCACCGGCCGGGACCTCCTCGACGTAGACGTGGACCTCCGCCGTCGGCGGGGAGAAGTTCGCCGCGTTGTCCAGGATCTCGGCCAGCGCGTGCATCACGCCCTCGGCGGCGTGCCCGGCGACGGCGGCCTCGCTGGCGGAGTGGACACGGACCCGCTGGTAGCCGCTGATCCGTCCCATCGCGCCGCGCAGGATGGACTCCATGCCGATCGGCCGGGCCCAGCGGCGCCCCGAACGGGCGCCCGCGAGGACGGCGACGGAGTCGGCGAGGCGTCCGGCCTGGGCGGTGCGGTGGTCGAGGTGGAGGAGGTCGGAGAGGACGTCCTCGTCGGCGTGGCGCTCCTCCATCGCCCGGAGGTCCGCGAGGGTCGCGGTGGCGATCGCTTGGAGGCGCCCGGCGACGTTGGCGGTGGCGGAGACGGCGGCGGCGCGCGAGGAGTCGGCCTCGCGCAGCTTCTTCGTGAGCTTCGCGGTCTCCGCGGCCAGCCGGGCGCGGTCGGTGTTGTGGGTCTCGGTGAGCCGGTCCCGTTCGACGGCGTGCGTCTCGGCCAGCCGGGCGCGCTCCGCGGCGCGCTCCTCGGTGAGCCGGGCGAGCGCGGACTCGTACTCCTCGGTCAGCCGGGTCAGTTCGGCGGTGTGCGCGTCGGCGAGCCGGGCGCGCTCCCGGGCCAGTTCGGCCGTGAGCCGGGCCCGTTCCCGCTCCAGGTCGCCGGTGAGGCGGGCGCGTTCCTGGCGGACCTCCTCGGCGAGCCGGACGCGCTCCTGGAGCACCCGGCCGGCCTCCTGGTCGGCCGCGTGCACCCGGCGGCGGGCGGCGCGCGCCGACAGCACGCCGTGCACGGCCACGGTGACGGCCACGCTCAGCAGCAGCCCGGCCGCACCGGAGCCCAGCGCGAGCGGTAGGCGCACGGAGTCGGGGGCGGCGGCGACCGCCGCGGCCACCGCGAGCCCGGACGCCACCGCGGTGACCAGGAAGGCGGGCAGGAGCCGGGAGACGGCGGGCGGTTCGCCGGGGGGCGTGGGGGAGGTCATCAGTCGAGTCCTCGTTCGGTCCGCGGGTGTCCACCAGGACGGGACGGCGCGCGGGTTGGATCCTCAGACGGTTCTGGGTTGCCTGACGGTCACTATAAGAAACTTTGCGACCGTGTTGGCCACATTAGTGTCACGTTCTTGGCATCGGCCCCGGGGACAACTACTGCCAAGGTGCCCGGAACGAACGGCATGCTGACGACATGACGGATGAACGGGACGCCGGCCCCGAACTGCGCGCCGCGCTGCGGGCGGCCGTGCGCGGTGAGATCTCCTTCGGGACCACCGCGCGGGCGCTGACGACGATGGACGCCTCCAACTACCGCCGCGTTCCCCTGGGAGTGGCCGCGCCCCGGGACGCCGACGACGTGGCGGCCGTACTGGACGTCTGCCGCGCGCACGGCGTACCGGTGGTGCCGCGCGGCGGCGGCACCTCCATCGCCGGGCAGGCCACCGGCACGGGCATCGTCCTGGACTTCACCCGGCACATGAACCGGCTGCTCTCCCTCGACCCCGACGCCCGGACGGCCGTCGTCCAGCCCGGACTCGTCCTGGACCGCCTCCAGGAGGCCGCCGCCCCGCACGGCCTGCGCTTCGGGCCCGACCCCTCCACCCACGGCCGCTGCACCCTGGGCGGGATGATCGGCAACAACGCCTGCGGCTCCCACTCGGTGGCCTGGGGCACGACCGCCGACAACGTCGCCTCGCTCTCGGTCCTCACCGCGCGCGGTGAGCGGCTGCGCCCCGGGCCCGGCTGGGCCGGCGCCCCCGACGGCCTGCGGACGCTGGCGGAGGGGGAGTTGGCGCGGCTGCGTACCGGCTTCCCCGATCTGCCCCGCCGCATCTCCGGCTACGCCCTGGACGCGCTGCTGCCCGAGCGGGGCGCGGACGTCGCCCGCTCGTTCTGCGGCTCCGAGGGCACGCTGGGCGTGCTGACCGAGGCGGTCGTCCGGCTCGTCGAGGCGCCCGCGGCGCGAGCGCTCGCGGTACTCGGCTACGGCGACGAGGGCGCGGCGGCCGAGGCGGCGGCCGGACTGCTGCCGCTCGGGCCGCTCACCGTCGAGGGCATGGCCGCCGACCTGGTGCCGGACGCGTCCGGGCTGCCGCGCGGCGGCGCCTGGCTGTTTGTGGAGACCGGCGGACAGACCCCGGCGGAGGCACGCGCGCGTGCGGACGCCGTCGTACGGGCGGCCGACGCCGTGGACGCCTCCGTGGTGACGGACCCGGCGGCGCAGCGGGCACTGTGGCGGGTCCGGGAGGACGCCTCCGGCACGGCGACCCGGATGCCCGACGGAAGCGAGGCGTGGCCCGGCTGGGAGGACTGCGCGGTGCCGCCCGCCCGGCTCGGCGTCTATCTGCAAGACTTCCGCGCCCTGTTGACGGAGCACGGGCTGCGCGGCACGCCGTACGGCCACTTCGGGGACGGCTGCGTCCACGTCCGGATCGACTTCGACCTGCTCACCGCCCCGGGCGTCGCCCGCTTCCGCCGCTTCTCCGAGGAACTGGCGGACCTGGTCGTCGCCCACGGCGGCTCGCTCTCCGGCGAACACGGCGACGGACAGGCGCGCGCCGAACTCCTGCCGAGGATGTACGGCCCCGAGACCGTCGCCCTCTTCGAACGCGCCAAGGCGGTGTGGGACCCCGACGACCTCCTCAACCCCGGGATGCTGGTCCGCCCGGCGCCCCTCGACAGCGGTCTGCGCTTCGCCGTCCTGCCCCGGGAACCGGTCGACGTCGCCTTCGGCTACCCGTCCGACGGCGGTGACTTCACCGCGGCCGTACGGCGCTGCGTCGGGGTCGCCAAGTGCCGTACGGCCGGGCCGGCGACGGGCGCGTCCGTGATGTGCCCGTCGTTCCGGGCGACCGGGGAGGAGGAGCACTCCACCCGGGGCCGGGCCCGGCTGCTGCACGAGATGCTCGCCGGTGAACTGGTCACCGACGGCTGGCGGTCCACGGAGGTCCGCGACGCCCTCGACCTCTGCCTGTCCTGCAAGGGCTGCCGCTCGGACTGCCCGGTCGGGGTCGACATGGCCACGTACAAGGCGGAGTTCCTCCACCACCACTACGCCGGGCGCCGCCGCCCCGCCGCGCACTACGCCCTCGGGTGGCTGCCGGTGTGGCTGCGCTGGACGGCCCGTACGCGGACGGCCCCGCTGCTCAACGCGCTCGCCTCGGTACGGCCGTTGGCGGCGGTGGGGAAGCGGATCTGCGGGATCTCGGGGAAGCGGGAGATCCCGCGGCTGGCGCGGCGGACGTTCAGCCGGTGGTGGTGGCACGCGCCGGAGCGGCCCTGGGCCAGGGGTACCGGCGGCAGCGGTGAGACGGTCGTGCTGTGGCCCGACACGTTCACCGAGCACCTCTCCCCGTCCGTGGGGCGGGCGGCCGTACGGGTGCTGGAGGCGGCGGGGCTGCGGGTGGCGCTGCCGCCCACGATGACGCCGGGGCGCGGCGCGGTCGCCGACGGCCGCACCCGCCTTCCCCTGTCCCTGCTGACGGCCCGGCGCGGGCGGGTCTGCTGCGGGCTGACGTACCTCTCCACGGGCCAGCTGGACCGGGCCCGTACGGTGCTGCGCCGCACCCTGGACCTGATGGCGCCGGTCGTGGCGGCCGGTCTGCCCGTGGTCGTCCTGGAGCCGAGCTGCGCGGCGGCCCTCCGCACCGACCTGCCCGAGCTGCTGCACGACGACCCGCGCGCCGCCGAGCTGGCCGGGCGGGTCCTCACCTTCGCCGAGGCCCTGGAACGGCACGCGCCCGACTGGCGTCCGCCGCTCCTGGACCGCCCGGTCACCGGCCAGACCCACTGCCACCAGCACGCGGTGCTCGGCGACGCCGCCGATCGCCGGCTGCGCGAGGCCGCGGGCCTCACCGGCGAGCTGAGCGGCGGCTGCTGCGGTCTCGCGGGGAACTTCGGTTTCGAGGCGGGGCACCACGACGTCTCGGTGGCCTGTGCGGAGGACCAGCTGCTCCCGGCGGTCCGCGCGGCGCCGCCCGGCGCGGTGGTCCTGGCGGACGGCTACTCGTGCCGGACCCAGCTGGACCAGCTCGCGGGGGCGCGGGGGAGGCACCTGGCGGAGGTGCTGGCGGAGGGGTTGCCGGCGGAACCGGACGGTGCCGCCGGGGCGTGAGTGAGGGTATGGACGATCACGGTGACGAGCGGGAGGGCGCGAAGGGACGGGCGGGTGTCCGTCGATGGGCGATCGCGGGAGGCGCGGCCGTCGTCGCGGCCGCCGTCACCGTCACGGTGGTCCTGACCCGGACCGGCACCCAGGACATCGCCGCACCCGGCACCTGCCACACAACGAGCGGCGCCCCGGCGAGCGGCACTTCGGCGAGCGGCACTTCGGCGAGCGGCGCCCCGGCGAGCGGCGCCTCGGCGAGCGGCGCTCCTGAGGCCACCGCCACGACCGGCGCGGCGACGAGGACCGGC